>JAFGTK010000358.1 GCA_016934135.1 Deltaproteobacteria bacterium
GGCTCGTCGGTAAATTTCGGGGTGCGGCCTGCAAAGGGCGGGATAACGCTTGTCTTGAGCACACACATGAACAGGCTTGTAGAGCTCAACGAGGCGAACCAGACCGCGCGGGTTCAGCCCGGGATGTTCGGGCCGGCGTACGAAGATGCGCTGAATCATGCGCCGGAACGGTTTGGCGCAACAAGAAGATTTACCTGCGGCCACTTCCCGCAGTCTTTCGAATACTCAACCGTGGGAGGCTGGGTGGTAACCCTGGGCTCGGGCCAGGCCTCCACCTACTACGGAGACGCCTGCGACCTTGTCATCTCACAGGAATACGTCACCCCTGCGGGAACGTTCAAGACGCTCGACTATCCGGCCACTGCAACGGGCCCTAAAATCAATGACATCATGAAGGGCTCGGAAGGGGCGTTCGGCATCCTCGTGGAAGTGACCATGAAGATCTTCCGCTGCATGCCGGACAACCGGAGATATCTCAGTTTCATGTTCCCATCCTGGGAGGCTGCCGTGGATGCAAGCCGGGAGATCATGCAGGGCGAGTTCGGCCTGCCCGCTGTATACCGTATATCGGACCCGGAAGAGACGGACAGGGGACTGAAGCTCTACGGGATACCCTCGTTCGTGGACCGGTATCTCATAAAAAAGGGGTTCAGACACATGGAGCGCAGTCTGTGTCTCGGTACCATCGAGGGCGATGCAGATTATACGAAACTCGTCTTGCGCAAGATAAAGAAGGTCTGCAAGTCCTGCGGTGCGATCTATCTTACCGGGTATGCCTCGAAAAAATGGGAAAGGACCCGCTTTACCGAGCCCTATATGCGGGAAGACCTCCAGGATTTCGGTATCCAGATCGACACGCTGGAGGCGAGCGTCACCTGGGATAATCTGCACAGGCTTCACCAGGGGGTGCGGGAGTATATCAAGGGCCGTCCGGGTACCATGTGCATGACCCATGCATCGCATTTCTATCCCCAGGGCACGAACCTGTATTTCATCTTTCTCATGAAGACGAGCGATGTGGACGAGTTCAGGGTATTTCAGCGGGGCGTCATAGATCATATAGTGGAATACGGAGGGTCACTGAGCCATCACCACGGTGTGGGCCGCATGATGGGGCCCTTGATGGACGCTCACCTCGGGGCCGGGCAGATGGAGATCCTACGGGCCCTGAAAAAACACTTCGATCCGAACAGCATCATGAACCCGGGCGGTCAATTAGGTCTGGATCTGCCCAAGACACAGAGAAAGAAACCGGGCTGAACCTTTGAATCCCTGCACAGGAGTGACCCTGCAAAGACCGGAGAGAACCCGTGTGTGAGCACCTTCAGGTGCGATAAACCAAAGGCGTTCTGTCTCGGGTCTGTTCCAGTCAGCCGGGAAAATGAGAATCGCAGCTGAAGCAGCTCTTGCAGAGTTCACGCCTTCTCTAACGCAAAATGCGGGAGAACAAAGGCCGGGACCGCCCGTTTGATGAGCGGTTCCGGCCCTGCTGGTTTTTTATTGCACAACTATTCCCTGTACATCTGGTCGATGATATTCCTATACTTCTCGGCAACCACCTTTCTCTTGATCTTCATGGTGGGGGTGAGTTCGCCGCCGTCCTGGGTGAATTCCTCGGCAATCAGGCTAAAGCGTATGATCTTCTCGTAGTTCGGAAGGTCTTGTGTTAGATCACTGATCCGCTGGCGGTAAAACTCGATGATTTCAGGTTTCTTCACCAGTTCTTCCCGGGAGGAATAGGATATATTGTTGTCCCTGGCATATGCTTCCAGTGCCGGGAATGACGGAACGATCAGCGCACTCATGAACTTGCGCTTGTCGCCTATGGTTGCAATCTGCTCGATGTAATGGTCTTTGCCCACCATGGTCTCGATGTGCTGTGGTGCGACGTTCTTGCCCTGTGCAGTGATGATGAGATCTTTTATGCGGTCGGTGATGCGCAGAAATCCGTCTTCATCGATAACACCTACGTCACCGGTCTTGAACCAGCCGTCCACAAACGAGGCTTCGGTCTCTTCCGGCTTGTTGTAGTAGCCTTTCATGATGTTGCCGCCCCTGGCCAGGATCTCGCCGTCTTCGCCGATCTTGACCTCGCAGCCCTTGATAGGCTTGCCTACTGTCCCGAACTTGAACGCACGGGGTGAGTTGCAGCTGATCATGGGCGATGTTTCTGTCAGGCCGTACCCCTGACAGATAAGCAGCCCGGCGGCGAAGAAGAACTCTTCGATCTCACGGGAAAGCGGGGCGCCGCCTGCTGAGAAGAAATTCTTTCTGCCCCCTACGACAGTGCGGATATTACCGAGCACGAGCTTGTCAGCTATGGCATGTTTGAGTTTCAGGACAGGTCCGATGGGTTTATTGTCTTTCTTTTTGAATTCATAGTCCTTCCCCACCGCGATGGCCCACTTGAAGACCTTCTTCTTGTTCTCGGGAGCCTTTTCAAGCCGGTCATAGACCGTCCCGTAGATCTTTTCATACAGCCGGGGCACACTCACCATACAGGTCGGTTTTACATCAGGCATATATTCCACAATCTCCTTGGGGCTGGAGATATAGTTGTTTTCCGCGCCGCATCTGAAGATGTAGTACGACCAGGTCCTCTCATACGCATGGCTCAATGGAAGAAAGCACAGGCTTCTGTCATCGGTTCCCACATTGAACCGTTCGTCCAGTGCGTAGAACTGGTTGAAGAAGTTCGAATGCGTCAGTACGGCACCCTTGGGATCACCGGTTGTGCCGGAGGTATAGATCAGGGTCGCGGTATCGCCGGTATGTACATCGGACAGCCTCTTATCCAGTTCGTCGTCTTTTGATGACCTCGCCCCCTGGTTCATGAAATCATCGAAGCAGGCGCTGTCATCTCCTTTCAGGGGAATGTCTCTGTCAAACGCCACCACCTTGCCGAGCTGTTTCTGACCGTCCTTGAATGACATCACCTTTTCATACTGAACCTTGTCTCCCACAAAGACGAGCCTGATATCGGCATCGTTCACAATATATTCGGTCTGCTTGCCGGTGTTCGTGGCATAGATGGGCACGGAGGTTGCCTTGATGCTCAGGATGGCGAAATCGGCAATTGACCACTCCGGCCTGTTCTGGGAGAAGATGCCGATCATATCCCCCTCTTCGATACCTTCTTCAAGCAGGGCCTTTGCCACTGTCCGGATACGCTCACCGAGCTCCCTGTAGGTGATGGATTTCCACTGCCCCGCTTCCTTGTAGCGCATTGCAGTCTTATCTCCATACTTCTTCACACTCTCCTGAATCATAATCGCCAGATGGTCCGTATTCATAGCACCCTCCTTGTATCTCTTTGTTGAGACCTTTTTTTTATGACCATGCCCGGATCGGTTCGATCCGCTTGTACGAGCCCCGTTGATGCACAAACCTATAATTCACTTAGAATGAAAGTTATGTGCAAGATAAACCAGAAAGCAGGAAAAAATACAAGGGCAAAAAAGCCCTGGAATAGAAGCCCGCAGCCGCTTCCGCACGGTTAATTCCGCATTGTGCAGTTTAAATAGCTCCGGTATAGAACAGCCGTATATGGCACTCTTTAGTGTGAGCGGATTCAGGTGCGAGTCTATTTCTCCCGGCTTTTTCGAAATCCCGGCTGAAGCCGCTCACACAGCATTTATTTCTTCTCTTATGCAGAACGTGGTCTTATCAGACCCGGCTTCCCTATCCGTTCTTTGTGGAGTCGATTATGCCAGCACGCCGGCACCCTGTCTTTTTCACTGCAATTTTATGAAGGGTGCAGAACTCAAGCATCCTTTGCATTGCACATGGAGGGTGTTTCCGATCCTTCAGAAGGTATATGACACGGAGATGGTCCCGTATGCCTGAGAATCATCCTGGGTTTCAAACTCCCTGGTAACGTGCACATACGCATAGGTTATCTTGAAACGGCGGATGATCATGCCGAAACCTATTAATGCACGCGCGACAAATGGTTCCTTGTCCACACGATAGCTTCTGCTGTAGATGTTGCCGTCCAGCACGATATTTCTCAGGACAGCGGATCCGTCCGCTGCAAAAAAGACATGGAAACCGTACTGTCTGGGTTCCGGGTAGAACCGCGGGTCTTCTTCATCATACGGGGCATTGGTGTCGGACCCGGGTCTGATGAGCGAGGTTCCGAAGTCGTTGGGCAGGTTCCATCCCCAGCGCAGTTGAGCGCCTGCACTGGCTGCGGTGTAAGCATTTCCAACGGAACACCCCAGGTGCGGGATAATATCATACCCGATACCTGCATGCTTTTCCGACCCCAGGAACTTCATCTTTCGTTCGTAATAGACATTCAGGAAGAGCTCATCCTTTATCTGGTGTTCCCATCCATTGGGATAGTCCGAATTGGTCCACCGGTGAACCGCCTTCTGGCACTTTTCTGCGTATGAATGAGGACCCACGATCCCAATATCGAACTCCAGGGTATCCATTCTGCGGCTGCTTCTGCTGTGGAACCCCAC
>JAFGTK010000359.1 GCA_016934135.1 Deltaproteobacteria bacterium
CAAACCGCTTACGCTTGCCAGGCACACGGTTGTCTTTCAATGCAGATGGTCCAAAATAACCGGGATCGACGATCCTTTTCTGCAGGGATTTTTTCTGGGAGGGCTTTTCAATCTTTCCGGTTTGAGGCCCAATCAGCTCTATGGGAAGGATCTGGCGTTCGCTGAGATGATTTACTATTATAATGTTCTGAAACTTCCTTCTGCGCTCGGAAAGACACTCTATCTCGGCGCCTCGTGCGAGGCAGGAAATATACTGACCGATGAGATCCGTATACACAGAAAAGATCTTATTTACGCAGGAAGTATCTTTGTGGCTGCAGAATCGATAATAGGCCCTATCTATTTCGGTGCAGGCCATACTGATCAGGGCGATAACGCAGTGTATTTATACGTGGGTAAATTCTACTGAAGCAATTTTGAAGGCTTACTGATCTTTTAATGTCGACCAAACAGTATTGCAGGGTATGGATTTGATCTATGCCGGAATGTTTGCCCGCAGAGACATAATAAAATCCATCCCGTACGTGGAAGAAACCTCATGGAAATATATTTCCGGGGCCTCGCTGGCGAATTCCATGGCAGACAGGACCCGGGAATATATTGTAGAGACGATATGCTCCTTCAGTGCTTTATGAGAAGACCATTGTTCTATATAGATAATCCTTCCCTCATGTCCGAATTCCTCGAACACCGAACATTCCGTACATCCTGATTTGACCGCTGTCGGGCCTTTCACCGACTGCAGGAGATCCAGTACAGCCTGTCTCTGATCAGGTTCGGGAGTAATTTTCATAATACATACGATCATATACATAACTTATTCTCTTATCTGCACTGTTCAATATGCCTACAGGAAAAAAAATATAAGCAATTGATAATATGGATAATAAAAATGAGGTTTTTAGATGGAAAGAGTTTGAACTCAGAAGTGCTGGAAAATGACCTGCTAAGTCCGCAAGGTCTCTTTTTTCCTTTTGTTAGGGATGCCCAGTCTGTTCATCTTGGTATACAGGGTCGATGGTTTCAGGCCGAGAAGTTCAGCGGCTCCCTGCCTGCCCTTGATTCGCCAGCCGGTTCGCTCGAGGATGTTTGTAATATGCCTGGCCTCGGCTTCATCCAGGGTGATTGTCTCTGCACTGTCGTTTATCCCTTCCCTGGGAAGTCGAACAGTGAGTGTTCCTTCGGAAATGATCATGGCCTGTTCGATCACATTGCGCAGTTCCCGGATGTTTCCCGGCCATGCATACCCATTTAGAGTTTCCATAACCCTTTTGGGGACAGACTTTATCCTTTTTCCCATCTTCTCCGAGAATTCATTGATAAAAGCCCATGACAGGAGGGGAATATCTTCTGCACGGTCCCTCAGCGGAGGCACTTGAATGGGGAATACGTTCAGACGGTAATAGAGATCCTCCCGGAAAGTTCCCATCCTTACTCCTTCAGCCAGATCACGGTTGGTTGAAGCAATTATCCGTACATCGACCTTTATTGTTCTCGGGCTGCCAAGCCGTTCGAAACACCCGTCCTGAAGAACCCGCAGGAGTTTTGCCTGCAGTTCCAGGGATAGTTCACCTATTTCATCGAGCAGGATTGTAGAGCCGTGAGCGATTTCAAACCGGCCCGCCTGTTTTGTGAGTGCCCCGGTATAGGCGCCTTTTTCCCTGCCGAACAGTTCGCTCTCTATAAGAGCTGATGGAAGCGAGGCGCAGTTTACCACAACCATGACCCGGTCGTTACGTTTGCTGAGCCTGTGGATGGCCCTGGCTATCAGTTCTTTCCCGGTTCCGGTCTCTCCGGTTACAAGAACAGCCGAACTGGTAGGCGCCACCTGTTCCACCTGTTTGAGAACCTTCCTGATGGTCTTGCTCTGGCCGATGATCTCGTCGTGGGTATGCAGGAGATTTATTTCCTTGCGCAGATATACGTTTTCCTCCTCCAGCCGCTGTTTGAGGCGGTTTATCTCTGCAAGCTGATCCTCCAGCCTTTTCTCCATCTTTTTCTGGGATGTTATATCCTGAACCGTACCGCTCATGCGAAAAGGCTTTCGTTTCTTATCGAACAATACCTCTGCACGCTCGTGAACAATGCGTTCATTTCCGTCGGGACGGATGATCCGGTGATATATGTCATAGTGGTATTCAGGATCGGTTAGAGATAGTTCGACAGCCTTCTTTACAACTTTCCGGTCATCCGGGTGAACATACTGGAGGAATGCCTCGTACGTGCCCTCAAAGTCCTCACTTTCAAGTCCGAATATCCGGAATATCTCCTGAGACCAGAACAGCTCGTCTGTAACGAGATTCAGATCCCAGTTGCCCAGGCTGGCAATCCTCTGGGCTTCTATAAGTCTTTCTCTGCTTTTTTTCAGTTCGACCTCAATTGTTTTTCTATCGGTTATATCACGGTTGCTGACACGGTATCCGAGATATTCACCTTCCCGGCCGTATACTTTCTTGCATGCGTGGTCTATCCAGACAACACCCCTGTCTTTTCTTCGAATACGATACTGGAATGCCATTGTGTCTTTACCCGCATTCTCATGACAGTGCCTGGCGACAAGATCCCTGTCTTCTGCCATGGTGATCTTATCCAGAAGGGCAGGGGTTTTCATAAACTCATGAGCGGTATACCCGGTGATCCGCTCGCATGACGGCGATACATATCTGAGGGTTCCATCGGGATTCTGCCAGTATACCCAGTCATACGTGGTTTCAGCAAGTGTGCGGTATTCTGTCTCTGCTTCCTTGAGCGCAAGCTCGGACAGCCTCCTGTTAAGGACGTTAACAAAGATGTCACCCACGAGCCGCAGCCTGGAGATTAACTCATTGGGCCAGAAGACCTCCTTATGGATAGACCCGACCGAGATAACATAATCCACTGAGCCGTTGACGATTATCGGCATGATCATGAACGATTTTGCACCCCACTTCTGGAAGGTCTTTTTGTCAGCAGCTGCATCTTCAGGCAGCTCATCAAGAGAAGTAATTGAAATACAATCGCCCGATTGAACCACTTTCCTGCAGGTCCACGGCAGGATCTTTTTGATCTCAAAGACCGGCGGCATCTTCCCGACATGGGATTTATGGCCGGTATGAACAACCCTTGCGTGTTTTTTCTCGTCAAGGATTTCAAATAACCTGCAGCGGTCAACATGGAAGAATGTACCGATCTGCTCCAAAGAGAGACCGATCTCGCGGTCGATCCGGTCATTAGGCAGGTTGATGAACTTAGCAGACAGATCAGAGATCATTTCTTCAAAACGAAGACGTTCCTCAAGCAGGTTGCTCTTCCTTTTCAGCTCGTCCGTACTTTCATAAAGGATTTCCTTGAGATTGTCCCTGTAGTGACGAAGTTCTTCAATATGTGCATTCTGTCTGGTATTTTCGAGAACCGAACCGAGATCGTTCTCTATTATCTGCCGGAATTCCAGGATCAATTCCTTGTAGGCAGCACCTTGAGGATTGTTTTTGCTGTCAAGTATGCAGATCGTGCCGAAGATCTCATTGTCCGGCCATGTCAGGGGAAACCCTAGATAGTAGGTCATACCGAGTTCAATATCCGGATTCTTGGCCCATGCAGGGTCATCCAGTGCATTCGGTATTAAAAGAGAAGAGCGTTGAGTAATAACTTTTTCACAGTAAAGCCCTGCATTCAGGTCTGACCGTTCACCCTGTTTATAGGGGTTTCCCTTTGTTTCGCTCCTGAGAAACACCTCTATCTGCGGCGGATCTGATTTCATGATGAGCCCTGCCGGTACGCCGACGGTTTTTGCTATCAGCGTAATGATCTGCTGCCATTTTTCTCTGATCTCATTCGGGATGTCAGGCTTTTTTTCTAAAGATTCTGTTATATTCATAGACATTGTGCTGCTTATTAGAATAACGCAGAACGCTAAGAAAGAGAACTGTTTTCTGTCATCCGGCAGTTAATGATGAAGAAGCGGTCATTGTTTCCCTGATTTTATCTTTGAAATTTTTATCGATGGAGCTATTGTTTTGCAGGGACTGATCAGGGATTTTCACCATGATAGAAGGATGCTGCCTCTCTTTGCATCAGGAAGAACGTTGCAAGTGTGAACAAAGCGATATTGAGTGCATGCACAGCCGCTGGTACCGCGCCCTGGGCATCTGCCAATGAAGGTGCGGCAAGTGCGTACATGTTGTTTGCTATGATCAGAATATTGATAACCATGCAGAATATCCTTGCCCAGGGTTTTCTAGCGTAGATCACGACACTGCATACAAGTGCCAGGGTGATCTGCATGAGTGCAATGGTTGAGGTGATAACGGCGCTGGAAAGGATCAGGAATACCCAGCCGCCAACAGTGAAGATAATCCCGAGACGGACATTGAGTGGGAATGATAAAAATCGGGCCTTGATCATACATAACCTCCTAATGCGCGGGTCGGCCCATAGGTTTTTTTATTTTTTAGGGCCGTAGCGTTCTTTTATATAGAAGGCAAAACCCTGGGCTATCTCGGGTTTGA
>JAFGTK010000360.1 GCA_016934135.1 Deltaproteobacteria bacterium
CCGCCGCGAGTCAATCTGATACTAACTGCCATGTGATTTTGTTCCCCCTTACTAACATATTGAGTTGTCATCCCTTATATTACATGGTTTGACAATGTCAAGATAATTATCCTTTTTAAAGCCTCGCGGAGAGAGGAATAGTCAACCTTTACCGCAACATGAAAGGTTTTGCTCATTGACCGGATCAGGTGTCTATGATACATCCTGACTGATCAGCAGGTCAACTTATTACACCTGAACATGCATTTTTAAGCTGGTATTCATACCCTGTTATGACGGAGGTTTTTTTCATGAAATACTGCGGAACAGATTCGAAAGATACTATAATCTCACGGTTTTCACATCATGTTTCCAGCGGAAAGGCCGAATTCTTCAAAAATGCGGGTATTGATTTTGTATTCGGCCGGAGGCAGGGACCTTTTGTCTGGGATGCCGCCACTTCAAAACGGCTGATAAACTGCCACTGCAACGGCGGTGTGTTCAACCTCGGCCATTCACATCCCGAAGTTGTAAACGCCCTGAGAGAAAGCCTGGATGAATTGGATATCGGCAATCATCATCTCCAAAGCGAGCAGCGCGGCCTGCTGGCTGAAAGACTCTGTGAGCTTACACCCGGAGATATAACATATACGGTATTCGGTGTCGGCGGAGGCGAAGCCATCGACCTGGCAATCAAGCTCGCCCGGGGATACACGGGCAGGGTAAAGATTATTTCCGCCTCAGGCGGATATCACGGCCACACCGGGTATGCCCTTGCCACAGGCGACGAGCAGTACCGCAAGCCGTTCGGCCCGAAGCCGGATGGATTCGTACAGATCCCCTTCAATGACAAACGAGAACTGGAAAAAGAGATTGATGCCGGGACGGCAGCCGTGATTTTCGAGACAATACCAGCCACCTACGGTATGCCCATCCCGGAGCAGGACTTTTACTCTTTTACCCGCGAACTCTGTTCGAACAGCGGGGCTCTGCTGATCATAGACGAAGTGCAGACCGGGCTCGGCCGTACGGGGAAACTCTGGGGCATTGAACACTTCGGCGTGGTTCCGGATATCATGGTCATCGGCAAGGGACTCTCAGGAGGCATCTACCCGATGAGCGCCACCTGCTTCAGACCCGAACTGGAAACCTTCTTCCATGACAACCCGTTCATACACATATCGACATTCGGCGGCGCAGAGGTGGGATGTCCGGTTGCCTTGAAGGTCCTTGAACTATCATCAAGCCCTGAATTCCTCGAACATGTAGGCACACTGGCAGGGATCTTTGCCGAGGGATTTGCCGAGCTGAAACACAGACACCCGGAAATCCTCGTGGGGCTCAGGCAGCTCGGACTGATGATGGGGCTTGAAATGGTCAATGAACAGTGCGGACCCGTGATGTCCAAGGTCTGCTATGACAACGGGATCCTGAGCATTTATGCCAACAACAATACGAGGATAAGCCAGGTGCTGCCTCCTCTGATTATTGAGAAGGATACGGCATTCGAGATCATCGACAGGATCGACAAGTCTCTTGATGAAACAAAACGGTTTCTCAATCTGTCATAAGGCTTTGATATGATTGAAGACCGTATCGACATAGAACTCCTTAAACGTTTTGAAGAGGGACTGGATCCCCTCAGTCCGCACAGGAGCAAAATCCCGGCACGTATTATCGGTTATGGAGAGATAAGCACCATCTTCGAGATCCAGGATCACTCACAGCAGGGTCTCGCGTTCAAACGTCTCCCCATATTCCGTTCGCGCATGGAGATGGATCAGTATGAAGAGCTGTTCCTGGAATATAACCGTCTGCTCAGCGAGGATATCGGTCTTCATGTCCCTCCTTACGGTCTTGTCCGGATATACCCGGCCGGCGGGAACATGGTGATCTACAATGTCCAGGAGAAGTTACCCGCGGATTCCATATGCAACCGGATCATCAGAGATCTTGATAATAAGTCTATTGTGAATCTCGCAATCTGTATACTGAGAGCCATGAAAAAGGTCTGGCTGTTCAACGCATCGCAAACCCGCAAAAAAATCGGTCTGGACTCACAGATATCAAACTGGGCAATTGCCGGCGGTATGCCGGTATCGAATACCTTTAACGAAGACACTCAATTCATCTATCTCGATACGGGAACCCCTCTGATGAGGATTAACGGCGTTGAACAGATCAACCCGGATCTTTTTCTCAGAAGTGCACCATCCTTTCTCGTCTGGCTCATCAAGTGGTTTTTCCTCGATGATATCCTTGACCGCTATTATGATTTCCACCTGGTTGTTGTTGACCTCATTGCCAATCTTTACAAAGAGCAGAAAAGCGAGGCAGTTTTGCTGCTCATCGAGACGGCGAACAACTTTTTTGCAACCGAGCTTGCTGAATTTCACCTGAACCCCATCACCCTCAAAGAGGTGCGCTCGTATTATCGTGAAGATGCTTTTATCTGGAGCCTCTACCTTGCGTTAAGGAGGTTTGACCGGTTTCTTCACACAAAGATCCTGAGAAAACCCTACCAGTACATCCTTCCCGGAAAGATCAGGAGATGACGCTCCCTGTGAATGAAATAACAGCCGCGAAGCAGGGCTGGTCTTATTCTACAAGATACAGTATATACAGCGATGCTGTAAGGCTCAACGCTCCTGCCATTCTTAACGCAACGAGGTGTCCGGGATCTTTAATCCATTCAGACAGCGGCCTGTACCAGGAGTGCCCTTCCCTGCAGGCATTTTGCGCATCGCACTGAAGCCTGTTCGTGAAAAAGAGAAACTCCACACCGATGAGAAATAACACGAGCCCGATTGTAATGTTAATCATTATATCACCTCTTTCGTACTATCTGGAACCGTGTGTAGAGCAGTCGCGATGTTAGAATTCAAGAGCAGCATTTTCTTGCACGTTCCTTGTGGGACATGTGTTGTGTTGAGCTGCTCACCGCTTTTCTGCCGGATTCCTTCAAAATAAGATTTCCTGTACGACCCGGAAAGGATGCATCAATGCAGCCAAATGACGATCTGTTGATCCCGGATTCTGTATTCACAACACGGCAGACCCGCTTTCATATTATGATAAGAATACATACTCCCGATGTGCTGTCTTGTTCAATATCAATATATTTCTTGTATGACAACTAGGAGTGTCCGGAATTCAGATGCCCTGAATCCCTGCACACAGAAGCAGGGATAAAACCCTGAACCATTGTACAGGAGGCTCTTTGAGAGCTGATGTTTTTTTGCTTCGCTGCGGCCAGCCTGCCATGCCTGTTAGGCGGAGAGTATATTGAATAACGTATTAGAAAATGGCTGTATCGGATACAGAAACAGTTTCTGCC
>JAFGTK010000079.1 GCA_016934135.1 Deltaproteobacteria bacterium
ACCTATGCATTCCTTGTCCCTTTGTGCGCCATAATCCTTGCACTTCTTATCACCAGTTTTCTCGATCTGAATGTAACCCTTCAGGCCTTAAGCGCTGCCGTCTCATTTCTCGCAAGCCTGATTCTGGTAAGGAAACTGGGGAAAAGGATTGATAATCCCAGGATAATCGAGGTCATCCATGAAGGATGAGACAAAAAGGATGCTTTGTCTCAATAAAAAAGCCCGGCATTCCTATGATATACTGGAAACCGTAGAGGCCGGCATTGTTCTTGGAGGCCCTGAAGTGAAATCTCTTCGGGGTGGTGGAGGCAACATAAAAGACAGCTTTGCCCAGATAAAAAATGCGCAGGTATATATCAACAATCTTCATATAAGTCCCTATATACAGGCAAATATCTTTAACTACGAACCTACCAGGCAGAGGAAGCTGCTGCTTCACAAAAGAGAAATATTGAAACTTTCCTCAAAGGTAAAAGAAAAAGGACTGACACTGATACCTCTGAGTCTCTACCTGAAAGGGAATATTGTCAAGGTAGAGCTTGGGCTGGCAAAGGGCAAACACACTCATGACAAGAAAGATGCCATAAAAGAACGGGATGTTAAGAGAGAAATGGCACGAGAGGCAAAGACGTGGAAGAAAGGATAGCCGGGATCGACATCGAAAGACTTCTCAAGAAGGCACTTTTTCATGGAGGAGACTTCTCCGAACTGTACATCGAAAACAAAAAAGGAACCTCTATCGTTTCTGAGGCCAGAAAGATAGAAAAATTCATCAGCAGCGAAGAATTCGGTGTGGGGCTGAGGGTGGTAATCGATGACCGCTCAGCCTATGCTTATACAAATGATCTATCGAGTCTGGACGAACTTGCTTCAACTGTGGCATCAGCGATCAGATCAGGGGAGTTCAATTCGGATATCTCACTGGAGAAAAGGCCCGGCCGATCAATGGTGCGCTCCAGGATAAACCCTGCACAGGTTGATTCCGAAAAAAAGATCGCAATGATAACCAGGGCGGAAGTAACTGCATGGAAACAGGATCCGTCCGTGGTCCAGGTAAAGGTGATGTATGGAGATGGCTCCAGGCATGTTCTTGTTGCAAACTCAAACGGTTTTGCCAGCGAAGACAAAAGAGAGTCTCTCATCTTTGTTGTCCAGGGTGTTGTAGCAAAGGATTCACTCATGGAGACAGGATATGAACCCGTAGGGGGTGCACGCGGATTTGAACTGCTCGAGGAGATATCACCGGAAGAGATCGCTCTGCTCGCTATGAGCAGGGCGCTTAAGACCCTTCATGCGAGGAAAGCGCCCGCAGGGACCATGCCTGTAATACTTTCCAGTGATGCCGGAGGCACGATGGTGCATGAGGCCATAGGTCACGGGCTCGAAGCTGACCTGGCAGGTGAAGGACTCTCTGTTTACTCAGGACAGATAGGCAATCTGGTTGCCTCTTCAGCGATCACAGTCATTGATGACGGCACTATCGAAGGGCTGCGGGGAAGTATGGGGTATGATGACGAGGGCAACCCTACAATGAGAACGATCCTTGTAGACAAAGGTGTGCTGAAGACATACCTGACCGATTTCATGACGGCAAGAAAGTTCAACCTGCCGTTGAGCGGTAATGGAAGACGGGAATCATACCGGCACAGACCCATACCGCGTATGACAAACACCCTGATTCATCCAGGAGAAATGGAACCTGCCGAGATCATTGCAAAGGTGGACAAAGGAATATTCGTAAAAAAGATGGGTGGCGGACAGGTAAATACAGTTACCGGTGATTTTGTTTTCAGTGTTGCCGAAGGCTATCTTATAGAACAAGGAGAGGTGGGAGAACCCATCAGAGGAGCAACCCTGATCGGCAACGGCCCGAAGATTCTCAAATCAATCGATCATGTGGGAAACGATCTCGGGTATGGAATCGGTACGTGCGGAAAAGACGGCCAAGGCTCGCCTGTGGCCGATGCACAGCCCACACTTCTTATCCCTGAGATTACAATAGGCGGACAGATCGGATAGACACAGGGTATAAGATGCAGGGTGTACGGTTAAGGGTATAACAAAAGGATTGGGATCAGAAGGGGACTCAACGTGATGGATGACCCAAGCTCTTCAAACTACTCAAGAAAAAGGGGGGTAAATTCATGAACAGACATATGATTGGATGGCTCTTGGTACTGCTGGGAGTGCTTTTATGCCAGGGATGTGCATTTATTTCCGTTGACCTGGCCAACCTCATGCAGATTCAACCGTTTGAAGAACGGGTTTTACAGCCAGGCACAAAAGATAAGGTACTTGTAATCGAAATACTGGGAATCATCAGGACAACAGCAGGCAGAGATGTCTTTAACTCTAAACAGGGAACCCTGGAACGGATTGACTCTGTCATTGAAAAGGCTGAAAAAGACAAGAACATAAAAGGAATAATCCTGAAGATCGACTCACCAGGAGGCGGGTATACTGCATCGGATCTGGTGTTCAGAAAAATCGAGAGCTACAAGAACACTCGTGAGATCCCTGTTGTTGCCTGCATAACAGATTCCGGAACATCAGGGGCATATATGGTCGCGCTTTCTGCAGATCATATCGTTGCACTTCCCTCTGCTGTTGTGGGCAATGTAGGAGTAATCCTTCCATCAATAAGCCTCGAAGGTCTCATGGACAAGCTGGGCATAGACAACCAGACCATTAAGTCGGGAAAATTCAAGGACACAGGCAATCCGCTTCGAGACATGAGTGAGGAAGACAAGGGTATCCTTACGGATATTGTGATGGAATTTCAGCACAACTTCCTGCAGAGGGTAACTGAGAAAAGACCGGTAACAGAGGAAGACCTTGCCATTATAAGCGATGGAAGGGTTATGACCTCAACAGTGGGTATGAAATACCATGTCATAGACGAAGTGGGCTATTTCGAAGAAGCCCTTGCCAAGATGGAAACGCTTGCAGGGTTAGAAAAACCTACCGTAATTATCTATAGAAGAGAAGGAGAGAACAAAGGCGGATTCTACTCCTGGCCGTGATTGATAAAACCAGGCACTGGGCGTTAGGCACCAGGTAAAGCATTTCGAATTGCGAATTGCGGATTTCGAAAACAAATAAAGCTTTAGCTTTGATAAAACACAATGGATAAAAATTCAAGGATCACCAAGATTGCGCTCTTTATTGCCATGGCTGTTGCATTGCACTGGATCGAATCATTTATCCCCAGGCCGGCACCGTTCCTGAGGTTCGGACTCGCTAATATCATAACACTGACTACGCTTTATACGTTCGGAGGTGTTTGGGCGCTTTTTGTGGTGACCAGCAGAGTAATCATCGCCTCAGCGCTTGCCGGAGGCATATTCGCCCCGACGTTCTTTTTTTCTCTGAGCGGAGGGATCGTTGCAGGAATCATAATGTGGCAGATGCCAAAGGGCACCTTTTCCCCCATAGGAGTAAGCGTTGCAGGTGCAGTCGGTCATATGGCCTGCCAGTTGCTGCTTGCGGGCATTATGATCAAGCATTTTTCTCTAATTCATGTTCTACCGTTCTTTATCCTTGTATCAATCATTACCGGAATGATAAACGGATATTGTGCACAGGTTCTGCTGGATGTCATGCAGGGCCAAAAACGACTGACAGCGCTTTGATCGGTTGACTCAGCCGTGTTACGAAAGATTTGATGAAATGAGGCAAAGGATTTTTGAATAATGATAGTTCCTACCGGTGATATGATCATTGAAAATAAAGGCCTGTTGAAGGCATACCTGGCATCATGCGTAGGCCTTGGTCTTTATGATACAAAGAATCAGTTTGGAGGAATCCTCCACATCCTTTTACCTGAACCGGTATGTGATATCCCTGATTCTCATGTTACATACTATGCGCGAACCGGCATACCGCTGTTCATAGAAGCCATGAAGACCCGTGGCACCCGAATGGAAGACATGATCGCTTTTATCGCTGGCGGAGCCCTTGTAAATCCTCTCACTCCGCATGAAATGAACCTGAACATAGGGCATAAGACTCTTGAAATCACTCTGGCAGCCATGAAAAGATATGGCATACCAATTAAAATGCTGGAAGCGAGTGGCGTCAACCCATTCTGTATGATTTTGAACACGGATAAAGGTACATGCGTGATTGAACCGATCATAACCAGGACAGAAATAAAAAAAGTATCAGAAACACATATATCTCTTGAGCAGATAACTGCAATTATAGACCAGCTGATTCCCGTGCCGCAGACAACCTTCAGCATCGCCCATATGCTCTCTGACGAAAATGTAAATATCACCTCCATAGCCAATGAGATTAAAAAGGACCAGGTGCTCAGTGCAACAGTTCTCAGGTTATGCAATTCATCTTATCTGGGTATATCGAGAAGGATCGCATCCATAGATCAGGCAATCGTTTATCTAGGCAGTAAAACCCTTATTCAGATGGTCATCACAGCCCAGGCCGAGAAGATCTATCAAAGCAGTGAAAATGGCTATTCCCTGAGCAGAGGAGGGATGTATCATCACGCCCTTGCCACTGCACGGTTGAGCGAAAGACTGGCCAAGATATGTGGTTACAATGAACCGGATATTGCATATACCGCAGGACTTCTCCATGATATCGGCAAGGTGGTTCTGGATCAGTATATAGCCGATATTCAGCCAATGTTCTACCGTTTGATACACGATAAGAATGAGGACTCGAGCATGCTTGAAAGATCGATATTCGGCATCGATCATTGCCATGCCGGTCTTGTCCTTACAGAGAGATGGAACCTTCCGGACATCATCAAGGATGCCATCCTTTTCCATCACAGCCCGGCATCTGCAAAAGACAACAAGAATCTGGTCAACCTGGTGTACCTTGCTGATGTATTTACCGACAAATTCCTCTCAGGCCTTGAGATCGAGAAGACCAGCAGCGCCGGCATGAAGGAAAGCATGCATCTGCTCCGCCTGAAGCCGCAGCAGATTTATGAACAACTCAGCGTAATAGCAGATGTCTTCTAACCGCTGTTTCCCCTGGCCTTCCGTGCAAGTTCAATGATCTGCAGAAGCTTGGGTTTCGGCGGAGAAACAATCATTCCGATCTCTTCTTCAGAATATATTTCTCGCAGGTACGAGTGGACATCGAAACGTTCATGCCAGCAGTCGAGAATCTTTCTGCACGGCATTTCCCCTACACTGTCTCTGCAATAATGAAAAGGAACCGGATGCCCCAGCATGGGGCATCTGGCTGTCAGATCATCGTATTTTGAAGAACCTTTTTTTACCATTTTCCAGTCTTAACCATGGGTGCCTTGGGAAGTCCTGCAATTGATTTGAGTGATTCCTGCAGATCTTCCTCCGGTAACGGATAGTCTATAAGCTTTCCATTCATAAAGTTTTCATAGCCGGAGAGATCCATAAGCCCGTGGCCGCTCCAGTTAAAGAGGATAACCTTTTCCTTCCCCTCTTCCTTGGCCTTCTTTGCTTCTCCAATAACCGCAGCTATGGCATGCGAAGTCTCCGGAGCAGGGATATATCCTTCGGTCTTTGCCCACAACAGGGCACTTTCATAGCAATGAAGCTGATCAAAGGCTCTTGGGGTAAGCAGTCCTTCCACAACAGCCTGACTCACAAGCGGAGCCATTCCGTGATATCTCAACCCGCCGGCATGAATCGGGGGTGATACAAATTCATGCCCAAGGCTATGCATTGGCAGAAGCGGCGTCATCTTTGCAACATCGCCATGATCATAGGCAAATGGAGCCCGAGTCAATGTAGGGCACGACGTAGGTTCAACCGGTATGATCTCTATCTGTGCACCATTTATCTTATCAGAAACAAAGGGGAAAGCCAGACCTGCGAAATTACTGCCCCCTCCGGCACATCCAATGACCACATCCACCTTTTTCTCGCCGACCTTGGCCAGCTGTTTTTTCGCCTCCAGCCCGATGATGGACTGATGAAGCATCACATGGTTGAGAACACTCCCGAGGGAATACCGGGTCTTTCCGGTTGGATCGGAGACTGCATCTTCTATTGCCTCGCTTATTGCGATCCCGAGGCTTCCAGGTGTGTCCGGATGCTTGGCCAGAATATCCCTTCCGGCCTGGGTATTCGTGCTCGGACTGGCGAGACATTCGGCACCCCAGACATTCATCATGAGTTTCCGAAACGGCTTCTGGTCAAAGCTGATCCTCACCATGTATACCTTGCACTCCAGCCCCAGGATGGCGCAGGCAAATGCCAGTGCGCTGCCCCATTGTCCCGCACCGGTCTCGGTTGTGATGCGTTTGATACCGAATTCCTTGTTGTACCATGCCTGTGCAACAGCAGTATTCGGTTTATGGCTCCCTGGAGGTGAAACCCCTTCGTCCTTATAATATATCCTGGCAGGAGTCCCCAGGGCCTTCTCAAGATATACAGCCCTTCTCAATGGAGAAGGTCTCCACCGGTACAGGATCTCCAGTATTCCTTCAGGTATATCGATCCATCTCTGTTGAGACACTTCCTGCTCAATGAGATTCATGGGAAATACCGGGGCAAGATCGTCGGGACCGATAGGGTTACCATCCGGACCGAGGGGCGGCTGCAGGGGAGAAGGAAGATCAGCTGCAAGATTATACCACTGACGCGGTATCTCGTCCTCATTCAACAATATCTTTACTGCCATATGAAACCTCCTTTTTTCTCAAGATAAATGTCTTTAATTAATATTACGACGAAAAGACGTATCATTGTGGAAAACCAGGAATACCCAAAAGAATAAAATGAACGCTTCTGCCGTTATCGTGCTGATGTAATGCGTCACACAATAAGCAATCTCTCCTTTCAACTGATGCCACTTAATACTGTTTCTGTTTATAGAAACATATGTATGTAAGTATGTCAAGCAAAAACCTTTCTTCACTTCCCCACAAAATGAAGTTTGATCGTAATACCGTCCATACTGCAGCCTTTTTTGATCGCTCCGGCAAGATATCGGTGGTAGGCAACAGGAACTTCCTTAGGAAGATTGGATACAATCCTGAATTGCGGAGGAACTGTTCCCACCTGATTGATATAGTAAAATTTCAAAGGCCTTCTTTTCACGGTTGGAGGTGGATGCGCGCTGACAATATCGTTGAAAAGCCGGTTTATCTTCGGTGTCGGTATCTGCATCGTGGTCTTTTCAAAGAGCGCGTCGATCATGGGGTAAAGCTTCCCCACATTCTTGCCTGTTAAAGCCGAGATAAAAACTATCCTGACATCCGGGAAAAACCGGAGTTCATGCTGAATTCTTTGCCTGATATCCTCTCGGGCGGTTGAATCAATAAGATCGCTCTTGTTCACGATCAGCATAAAGGCCCTGCCATGATCCATGATAATACGACACAGGCGCTTATCCTGCTCTGTTACTCCTTCAAAAGGATCGACAAGAAGCAGGCATACATGCGACATATTGACGTTCTGCAGCGACCTCATAACACTGAGACGCTCAAGCGAATCGTCGATACGCGATTTCCTTCTTATACCGGCTGTATCCACAAAGACATAGTCCTTTGCCGAACGGGAAACCCGTATGTCTACGTAATCACGTGTCGTGCCTGCTTCAGGAGAAACAATCGCTCGGTCTTGACCGATAATTTTATTGAGAAGGAGAGATTTGCCTACATTCGGCCTCCCGAGAATACTAACTCTAACAGCATCTGTAAGTTTTTCCAGGGATTCTCCCGGTCTTTGCTTAAAGAACTTCTCAATCTCGCAGACAAGTTTATCCACACCTGATCTTTTTTGAGCAGAGATCTCAATGAACCCGTCTATACCAAGTTCATAAAGCCATACAATCGCCGCAGCTTGATTGGGATCATCGACCTTGTTTGCAACATAGATAATATCAGCACCTGATGCCCTCAAGGTCTTTACCAGCTCTACATCATCCGGGGTAATGCCTGTCTGGCTGTCGAAAAGACATAAAACAAGATCGGCATCAGCAATGGCCTGTACTGTCTGTTCACGCATTGACCTGGCGAACACTCCCTCTTTTACCGTATCAAATCCCCCGGTATCGACGAGGTCAATTTCGATATCATCCCCGATAGTCATTCGTGAATACAGCCTGTCCCTGGTAATTCCCCTTTCAGGCCCGACAATGGCCCTTCTTTGTCCTATGAGTGAATTGAAAAGTGTGGACTTTCCGACATTGGGTCTTCCGACTATGGCTACAACTGACATTATTTATATCCCAGCTCCCGCAGCATATTCGGTTTTTTTGTCCAGTCTTTGGTTACCTTTACGAATAATTCGAGAAAAACCCTGCTCCCGGTTAGTTCCTCTATATCTATCCTTGCCTGTTTTCCGATCTCTTTGAGCATGGCTCCGCCCGAACCGATAACGATCCCTTTCTGCGAAGACCGCTCAACATGGATGACAGCCCGAATATATGTAGGGTCTCCCTCCCTGAATTCTTCTATCTCAACAGCAACGGCATAGGGTATCTCTTTGTGGGTCAGGGTAAACACCTTTTCCCTGATAAGCTCTTTACTGAGAAACCGTACGGGCATATCAGTGATCATGTCATCCGGGAAATATCTGGGCCCTTCCGGCAGGAGACTTCTGAGAACATCCACAAGAGGTTCCATCCCATTACCCAGCAGGGATGAAACACCGCACGCATATTGAAAAGGGTATACCCTTGAGAGCTCCTGAACCTTTTCGTCCACCTTATCGTGGGGCATGATATCGATCTTATTAAGCACAAGAACCTTATCATTAAAGGATTTGTCCAGATAGGGCCTGAGTTCGGAAAGGCTCTCCGCCGTATCGTGGGGCTCGGCCATAACCACTACAATATCGGCATCGGACATGGTTGCAAGGGCCTTGTCCACCATGTACCGGTTAAGGGCCTTACCGGATTCGTGAAGACCGGGCGTATCCAGGAAAACTATCTGCGAATCTTCACTGTTCCATATACCGAGTATACGGTCCCTGGTTGTCTGCGGCTTGCTGGTGGTTATAGACAGCTTGGCATCGAGCACATAGTTAAGAAACGTTGATTTCCCTACATTGGGCTTGCCGGCAATAGCAATAAATCCTGAGGTAAATGTTTCACCCATGCTATTTAAGATCCAGCTGCATCTGCCTGGCCCAGAGTGTTTTGACTGGCAGTGTCACAGTAAAAGTGGCACCCTCTCCTTCTTTACTCCGCACATCTATGGTGCCCCCATGGCGCTTGATTATGCCGTAGCTGACCGACAGGCCGAGACCGACACCTTTAACCATGGGCTTCTTGGAGTAAAACATATCGAATATCTGAGGAAGATCATTGCTTGCAATACCCACACCGGTATCCTTAAAGGAAATGCTTACTGTTCCTTCTTCCTCGGATTGGCTGGTACTGACAAAAAGTTCACCCCCTTCGGGCATGGCTTCGGCAGCATTGGTAATAATGTTAATGAACACCTGCTTTATCTGATCAGGGACACATTCGATATGATACGACCCTTCGGGACTGAATTTCCATTTCACCATGCGCTCTTCAAGATATTTCCGGTTGAGGATAAATACGTCTCTCAGTGCCTCGTTGATATTGATCTTCTGAGCTCCGCCCTCATTGGGCAGATAAAAGGTTTTCATATTGCGTATCAGATCTGCAATCCGATCGGTCTCCTTGATTGCAAGCCTCACAAACTGTTGATCCACGCCGTCTTTGGAGCTGAGCACATGGTTCAGACAGCTTCGAATACCGTACAGTGGATTGTTGATCTCATGGGCTATACTCGCTGAGAGCTTTCCGGTAGCGGCAAGCCGTTCAGACTGAATAAGTGCGGTCTCCATCTTCTTTTTCTCGGTAAGATCCTTAATTATTGCTGAAAAACCATATATCTTTTCTGCAGTATCCTTCAGCGCAGTCAAGGTCAGGGAGACATCCAGGATCTGCCCTGTCTTGGTTTTTTCCCTGGTCTCACAGTCTTTTATCAGTCCTTTCTGCATGACCTCTTCCAGCAGATCCTCAGCTTCCTTTTTGCCCTCATCCGGAATGATCATAAAGATTGATTTCCCGACAGTCTCGTTTTCAGACCAGCCGAACATCATGCGTGCACCCTGATTCCAGGATATGATATTCCTCTCGGTATCCAGACCGATAATCGCATCAGCACTGTAATGCTCAATATTGGCAAGGAGCTGCAGCCTCTTTCCCTTGGATATCTCATCACTGATATCTCTGGCTACACAGACGATCTCCGTGCGTGACTCCTCACCGACCTGAGAAAGAGTAGTACGGTAGATCTTCCTGCCTTTGGGGGTCTCAATGGAAAGATCGAACGGATCGGGATTCGTCCCCTTGTTAATCAGACTTATCATCTGCCCAAGCTTTTCCCTGGAAGATTCATCGGAAAGAAAATCTTTGCACGGCTTCATATAGACATCATCATGGGTTAGCATCAGGGTCTGAAGCCCTTTCCTGTTCATGTATATGATCATTGCATCGGTATCTATCGAAAAGATGATATCATGAGAGTCTTCAACAATCTGTTTGCATCGCTCTTCCGACTCTCTAAGCTCTCGTATCTTTTTGCTTACGCCGTTGGTAAGCCTGTCGTTGAATTCCTGGATCTTCCTGTTCGCCCTTCTCAATTCCTGTTCTGCGAGCTTCTGCTGAGTTATATCCTCGGCAACAATATCCAGGCCGGTAAATGTCCCTTCCGGATCGTACTGAAGGGATAATCGATAGGATAAATAAAGCATATACCGCGACTTGGTATATACCCTCACCTCACCCTCCATGTCGGAGGTCCGGTTTTTTACAGCCTGTTCCCATTTTTCCACCAGCGCATGGTCATCCACATGAACCATTTCTCTCCATGCGATCTGTTTGCCCAGGAATTCTTCCGGAAGGTATCCAAGAGTTCTGGTCACCTCGGCATTGACATACTCGCACATAAAGTCTTTATCCAGCCAGACAATGATATCTTTTGCATGATCGGTCAGCCTCTGAAACTGCTTGCTGGCGGCATCCAGCTCCTGCCTGAGATCTTCTCCATTATTACTTATATCCATCTCCTGCATTTGAGTCTTCGGCACATCGATCTCTTTGGCCATGCAGAAGACCGCATTGGACATGCCCTGCAGATCCTTGAACAGCCTGGCCCATACCTTTGCATACCTTTTTGTACCGTCTTTCCTCAGAAAGTGTACCTTGACCGAGCCTGGCGGCATGCCTGCAACCTGGCCGTTGAATGCCTTGATTGCATGGTCCCTGTCAGCGGCATCTATTATGTCGAAAAGGGTTTTATCCTTGAGGTCATTCAGGTTGTAACCGCTTAAATCCTCAAACCGGGCATTCACTGCAACAGGCAGTAGATTTACATCCGTTATAAAGAGTGCATCTGTGGATTTATCGAACACATCCTTGTAGAGTGCTTCGGTAATGTCTATGCGCCGCTTGTACTCCTCGAGCGATACGATGGACCCGCGCATCTCAAAAGCCTTTGACACATTCTGTTTAAGTTCGCTCGGCAGGAATGCGCCTTTACGCAGATACCGGAATATATTCGACGACATGGCTGTGTCCATAGGCCAGTCATCCTCGAATGCAGTGATCACTATCACCATGAGATTAGGATCAATCTCGCTGTGCACCTTCTCAACGAGTGCCCTCCCGTCCATATCCGGCATTCTCAGATCCGTTATCATCAGACCAAACTTGTCCTTCTTAAATGCATCCAGTGCTTCGAGTGGGCCGGCAGCGGTTATGACATCAAAATCATACTTGAGAACCTGAAACAGATAGTTTCTGAATACAGGGTCGTCTTCAACTATTATTATCTTCTGGCTCATGACTATCCCTTACCTTCCGGTATCCATACAGTAAACCTGGAACCTTCCCCTGGTTTCGATGTCACGTCTATCGTGCCGCCCATAGAATCCACAATATCCTTTGCCAGAGAAAGCCCGAGACCCATTCCTGTCTTTAAAGGCCATGCAGTATAGAGTGGATCGAATATTTTCTCAATCTGATCCTTTTCTATACCTATACCATTATCCATCACTGCAAATTCTATGCCTTCATTTTTTCTGGATGCGCTGATCTTAACTTCAGATCCTTTGGAAGAGGCCTTGACGGCATTGATCAACATATTGATCAGCACCTGTTCGAGTGCTTCGGCCTTGATTAGAATTTCTCCAGGTTCTATCTCCTTTTTCAGCGACACCCCTGCTGATCCTGCCTGAGAAGAGACTATCTGTATGACTCCTTCAATAAAACCATCAAGGTCGACCTTGCCTTCAGGGCTCTCCCATTTTCTCGTAAAATTGAGCAGCTGATTGACAATCTTGAGCACATTTTCCGAGGCAGTGATAATATTGTTAATCATATCAGGGATATCCTGATCCTGTTGATCACCGCGAAGTATCTTTATTTTTGCATGGTTTATGTCGTCACGAATAATACTTCCAAAACCGTGTATGGCACCGACAGGACTTTTCATATTGTGGGCCATGGATGCTGCCAGAGAACCCACCACAGACATCTTTGCATATGCGAGTCTTCTGCGCTGATCTTCAAGTTCCTCGGTAATGTCCCACATTATGATCAGCATCCAGCTGTTTACCTTGATCGTTCGCGTCTCGACCCGGAAAGTTTGGGAGTTGTTGGGCCACAGGACACTCTTTTCAGACCTGTCTGCAATCGCGGACTTCAATTCCCGGCCGATCTCGGAAGATACATGTTCCAGCACCTTCAGGATCTCGTCTCCTGAAATACCAAGCACTGTTCTTATATCCCGGGACTTCTCATTTTCAATACGTACATGATTGGTATCATCGATGAGGCACAGACCGAATGATGATGCGTCTATCAGTTCCTGATTAAGCCGCAGCATCTCTTCAGCCTTCTGTTTCTCTTCGGAAGCGCTTTTCAGTGCCTTGCGCAGCACGGTCTTTTCCTCAATAATCGTGTTCTCTGCATAGGTACGTCTCAGCGAAGAAGAGATGGCACCGATGACCGATGAGATAAAGTCCTGATCATCTCCCAAGTCATGGTCCTTAAGTTCCAGATAGATAAAGACACCCGATGGGAGCATCATACCTGCCGAATAATTATTCGCCAGGATCATGGATTTGAGCTCTTCATTACCTACCTTGATGAACCTCGACACACTCTGCCTGGAAATCTCGTATACCAGATTGAGCCTTCCCAGCTTCAGTCCGCCAAGAAAACCCTGTATGAGCTTGGAGTCCATGAGTTGCTGTGCGGCATTTTCCAGCACTTCGGAGATCTTTGATGCATTGTTCAATTTGGTAAGCAGTTGAATCAGGATCTCGGATCTTCTCTTTGCCAGGCTGGTCTCAATCGAATTCTGCTGCAGCTTCAAGGAGATATCTGCAAGCCTCATGTTTGCCATGTTCACCATGCCGAACAGACTTTCACTCGGTTTGCCTATCCCGATCTCTTCACAGATCGCATCAATCTGACTGGGAACAGTCTTCATGAGATTATCAAGAACGTCGTGTTCCAGATGATATTTTTTCAGCAGCTGATTTGATATCTTTTGCGGATAGTTATTCCCGGATGCACCGATACAGGTCATATGAGCAAGTATGTTCGCAATATGTACGATCC
Organism: Deltaproteobacteria bacterium; assembly: GCA_016934135.1. GTDB lineage: Bacteria > Desulfobacterota > Desulfomonilia > UBA1062 > UBA1062 > DSAD01. Next base: position 13,570 of record JAFGTK010000079.1, read on the forward strand.
CTGATATCTTTAATTGCTCATCATCTATAACCTTTACCGGAGCATGGTGGCACCATACGCTCTCTTCGTATACCTGAGGAAGCTTCCAGTAGGCGAGAACATCACGGCCTATCTCAGCATGGTTTACACCGAGAATCTCATCTTCAACCTCGATAAGCGGTTTTGATCCTTCACGGGCTTGATCAAGCGCCTGGGCATAATCGCGTGGACTGGTCCGGTCAATTACCAGCTTGCCTATATCGTGGAGCAGGCCGGCGCAGAATGCCTTGGCGCTCAACGGAGGTGATACGGATTCCATCATGGCTTCGGCATAGAGTGCACAGGCCATTGAGTGCCGCCAGAAATCCTTATAATCAAACCCGGAGCCGTTCTCTGTCGGGAACATGCCTAGAACGGATACGCCCAGTGCTACTGTACGCACAGACTCAAATCCGATTATTACAACTGCATCACGTACAGTATAGATGTCCCGCGACCTTTTGTAATAGGTTGAATTTGCCAGTGATAGTATCCTTGCAGTGAGCGCCTGATCCTTTTCTATAAGATCGGCAAGCTTTGCTACGGAAACCTCTTTCTCAAGTGCCATCCTGATCACATGATCTGCGAGTTCCGGAAGAACCGGTACAGACCTTACATCAATAGTATTAGATTTCATAAAATATACTCTATAATATCCTTAAGTTGTATACAACCCCTTTCTGTTGCCCCCTTCAACTGTACATATCCCCTCGGCATGTCTTTGTCAAAACTGTACGAAAAGCACAGTTCTTCAATATTATTCCTCCTGTACCCTAACAACTCGGAAACATCTTTGGGATGAACAAGAATGTGAATATCTGAACCGGCACTCTGCATCAGTTTTTTCACCATTATCCTGTAGGCCTTGGCCTTGACAAGAAAACCGAATGATTCATGGTATGGTCCATTTGCAACCTTGAGCCTGTGTGAAGGGGGCAGACCCATCCTGAGAACCTTGCAGCCTGCCTGTGTAAATCTTATATATGCATAAAGACTCCGGGAAACAGCCTCATCGAGATCCAGAGGCACATAGCCGCCCTCTTTATACAGCTTGAAAAGACCGGTCCCCTGCATTACCACTGTGGGATATATCCTGGCGCAATCCGGATCCAGCCTGACAACGGCATCCACTGTATTTTTGAAACTTTCCCTGTCCTCTCCAGGCAGCCCGGGCATGATCTGGATACCGAGTTTTATCCCTGATGCCTTTATAAGTCCTGATGCCCTGGTAGTATGTTCCACACTATGTCCTCTTTCCGAGGCATTAAGGACCCTGTCATCCATGGACTGCGCACCGATCTCCAGCTCTACAAAGCCTGCCTCTTTGAGCCTGGACAGGATTTCGGGAGAAACCATATCCGGTCTTGTCGATGCCTTTATCCCATGGATAACGCCCTCCTGCAAAAGCAATGAAGACTCATAAAGATACTCTTCTAAAAGATCCTGGGCTATCCCGGTAAAACTGCCCCCATAAAATGCCAACAGTCTCCTGCGCTTATCCGGAATGCTGCAGGATGCAATGAAATTTCTGACAATACCGGACACATCCTCCGGAGGAACAGGGTCGGAGAACTGCCTCTGGTCGCAGAACAGGCAACGATGAGGGCACCCGATATTGGATACGAATACAGGTACTATGATAGGGGATAATCCAGCAATCGCAATGCCTCCTTGCATGCCATCTGCGCGGCCTGTTTCTTGTTCTTCCCTCTTCCCTGACCTACTATCTTGTCACTCAACTCCACTTTTACTACAAACACTTTCTCATGTTCCGGGCCTATCTCATCGACCACCACGATCCTGGGCAGGCACTTGTACATTGACTGACAGTACTCAAGCAGAGCACTTTTATAGTCTGTTATTGAAATGTCCTCAAGAGACCCCAGAGCGGACTCAAAATGTTTTTCCACAACAGCACTTGCCTTTTCATATGAACTGTCAAGAAAGATTGCCCCTACAAGTGCCTCATAGGCATCTGCCAGGATGGATGGTTTTTCTCTGCCGCCATCCATGTCCTCACCTTTACCCAGATTGAGATATTTTCCAAGGTCCAGATGACCTGCTATTCTGCACAGAGCAGCTTCACTGATAATTTCCGCTCTTTTCTTTGTAAGCCCGCCCTCTCTTTCTTCGGGAAACTGGCAAAAAAGCCTCCTTGCTATAATTGCATTAACTATTGAATCTCCAAGGAATTCCAGGCGCTGATTATCGTCAAGGAGTGATTCCTTGTGTTCATTAATATATGTCGTGTGTGTCAAGGCCTCTTCCAGAAGGCTCTTGTCCCTGAATGTGTACCCGATACCGGTTTCCAGGATCTCAATCACCATGAAACAGGGCCTCCAGGTCAATTCCGTCGAGTTTGGAGTCTTCCTGATGATATCCAAGTTTGTAGTGTATGGGAGTAATGGATATCATTTTGTTTTTCAGGCAGATGGCATCGGTGTCATCTGCATAATCGATGATTTTAGTGATCCCGGCCTGCCAGTAATATGTGGTTCCACGAGGATTTTCCCGTTTGACAAACTGGTCTACGATCCTGGAGTCTCCCTGGCGGGTAATCCTTACACCTTTGATCTCTTCAATAGGACTCGATGGACAATTGATGTTCAGGGCAAAGGGAAGCGGATCTTTCATAGATGCTAGCCTTGAGGCAATCCGGGCGCCGAACATGCTTGCTGCGGAGTAATCCGGATCGAAATAATTATCCACTGACAGGGCAATACCTGTATATCCCAGTATCAGGGCTTCGGTAGCAGCAGAGACAGTCCCTGAATACAGGACATTGATACCCACATTCTCGCCCCTGTTTATCCCCGAAACCACAACATCTGGAGGATCTTTCATAATACAGGATACCCCGAGCTTCACACAATCAGCTGGCGAGCCTGTTATACCGTATCCGTAAAACTCTCCGCTGCGGTGTATGGGTATGACTTTCAATGGATCGGATATGGTAATGGTATGCCCCACTGCAGACTGCTCGGTTACCGGCGCAATAACCACTACATCTCCCACACATTCAAGGGCCTGCTTTATTGCTGCGAGGCCCTGAGCATATATCCCATCATCATTGGTAAGCAAAAAACGCATGGATATCTTCTAAACCCATAGGAAAATATATGCAAGTTCTAAGGAGTGTTCTCAACAGGCGGAATATAATCAACGGCATTAATCCCATGTGGTCATATCATGCAGGGATTATCGCCGGCAAACAGCCTGAACTTCTCACGCATAGAAGATCTCAGACATGAAGATCGATATTCTCACCCAGACCTTCAAGAAGTTCAACAACCAGAGACCCTGTCTCTTTTACTGCATCCAAGAGCAGGTTCGCTTTTGCCGCGCTTAGATTGTTTGCATCCTCCATATACTGGGCTGCAATCTGAATCAGGGCCAGAGAATTGTTCGTTCCTTGAATCGGGTCCATTATAGTCCTATCGGCATGTAAGAAGCCAACTAAAATGCTTTCTGGAAATACCGTGATATCCTCTGAATATGTACACAAACATCTGATGTTCAATCCAGGACATAACAGAAGTTTCCCGTAATCTTCAATACTTGCGCCGAAACATCTTCGGTGAACGGGCCAAAAGGCCCTGCCCTTTCTATAGCCCCCATGGCAGCCGTATCGAGGCTGTAATGGCCGGAGCTTGTCAAAATGCCTATCTGTGTGAGGCTTCCGTAATTATCAAGGACAAAAAAGATCTTTACCATCCCCTCATATTCTTTTTCAATGGCTTCATGAGGATATTCCCATGCATTGAATATCCTAGCCTTGAGCTGATCCATGTAATCCGCACTTACCTCGCCCTCGGCTTCAAAGGATACCCCTTCATCCAATGGTTCCTCACCGCGGAGGGTATCTTCGAGAATGCCTTCCTCTGTTGCCTCTTCAATAAGATGCACTGGTACGGCTAAGAGGGGGCTGTCGGAATTGCCTCCCCGAGCAACAATATCCCACGGCTGAATAATAACAAGTGCATGAATACAGGTAGAGATTGCAATGCACACGAAAAATCTTGTTGTCATACCCAAAACAAAGACATTAAACTGCGAGATCTGTCAAGTATGATTGCTCTTTAAGGAAAATCTGTGTTATGTAGCCTTTGTGGAAGCGGACGGGTCCTGGTGGGTCCCCCGGACTTCAAATCCGGTGTGGGGTGCGTCGAGCGTCCTTGGTGGGTTCGATTCCCAT
>JAFGTK010000080.1 GCA_016934135.1 Deltaproteobacteria bacterium
GAGCGCCTGCCTGGATATAGCTGGATATGATAAATTGCCTTTCCTTTGAGATATGTTTGGACCTGGAGGTGAGCTTTCCGTCTGAAAATGTGCCTGCTCCGCCTTCGCCGAAGGCGTAATTGCTTTGTGGATCGAATATGCCGGTTTTTTCAAATGCTCGTATACCGTTGGCCCTTTTATTCACATCCGAGCCCCTCTCGATAAGGGTTGTATCGAAACCCGCCTTCTGGAGGACAAAGGCTGAGAAGAACCCGGCAGGACCGCTTCCGACAACAAGGACCTTTTTTGATCTTTTCCGGTATTCAATGTTAAGGGGCGGGGACAGATCAGGAGGGTTACCCGGGATCTCGCTGGAATGCACAGATACCCTTATCTGCCAATGGATGTTGTTTCTTTTTCTCGCATCAAGGCTTTTACTATCAATCTGAAAAGAAAAATTCTGTGTTCCCAGTTCTTTCTCGATCCTTTTTCTCATCTGATTGTCTGTATAATCTGTGGGCAGCTGTAATGACAGTTCGCGGTATCCCATGTAAGGTCCTTTTCAGAACAGCTTTGCTATCTGGGCGATACTGCCTGCTACAATAATAGCTACACTCGTGTTCAGGATTATGGAATAGAGGGCTATCTTCCACCCTCCTTCCTTCCACAGCGTGGATATAGTCGCGACACAGGGTATGTACAGGACCGTGAAGACCACGAGCACGAAGATCTGCACGTTTGAAAGTATGCTTGCGATATTCGTGGTCCCGAGAGATTGATTCAGCATCAAAAGCGTGAGTTCCTTTCTGAATATGCCCAGAAACAACGTTATCCCGGTCTGTTCAGGAAGGTTCAGGATGGTCGAGGTGACTGGCGACAGGAATGTATCGATGATCCGGTCGACCCCGATGTATGAGATGATTGAAAGCGCTACACTCGACACCACGATGACCGGCCAGGCAAAGAAAAGGAACTCTCTGAGCCGCCACCACACCTTGTTGGCCACCAGGTGCAGATAAGGCCTGCGCAGAGGAGGCACATCCATGATGATGCCCGGGGCCATATCGACATGCAGGCGCGACAGGCCGAATGAGACAGCCAGTGCTACCATGATGTTGCCGATATAGATGAGCGTTGTATAAACGCCCCCCAGATATTTGCCTGCCAGGGCAAGGATTATGACCGTCCTGGCAGAACACGCGATGAACGGGATGATTAGCATGGTGATGATCCGGTCGCGCTCATATTCCAGGCCGCGTGCCGCCATGATGGCAGGCACATTGCATCCGTAACCTAGGATGATCGGTACAGCTGATTTGCCGTGCAGCCCGAACCGGTGGAGCAGGCCGTCTACCATGAAGGCTATCCTCGGCAGCAACCCTGAATCCTCAAGTATGGCCATCAGTATGAGAAGAGGGATGAGATAGGGCAGTACAATCCCGGCCCCAGCAACCATGCCGTCATAGAGGCCCGACATCATAATGCTGGCGAGCCCTCCGGCCATACCCCTGACAGACTGCCCCAATGCGTCAAGCGGCGCCTCTATGAGACCCGAGATTATATCCCCCAGTTTAAACGAGGTATAGAACATGAAGAGCAGCAGCCCTATGATTGCAGTGAAGCCTCCTGCGGGGTTGATGATGAAGTGGTCGATCCTTTCTCTGAGATCCATTCCATCTCTTCTGCTTACCCGGGCAATCTGTTCGAAGAGGTCGATCACGAATGCATGACGGTGTGACGAAAACACCCCTGACTCCGGCCAGTTGTGGATTTCTGCCAATTCCTGTCTTTTTTTAAGGACATACTTAAGGAAATCATTGTCGAGCTTTCCTACGGTTTTTTCAAAATCTTCATCCATCTCCAGCAGGCGTATGATCAGGAACCGTTCGTCCAAGTCCAGGCCGCTTCTCAAGGCCGGAGGATATCGCTTTGTGATATCTGCGATGCATTCCTCCACGTCCCGGTCATAGACGGGCTTTACAGGTTTAAACTCGCTCTCGGCAATTCTGAGTGCCGCCTCAAAGAGTTCATGTACCCCGCTGCCTTCCACTGCGATTATGGGGTAGGCCTCTGTGCCGGTCAATGTCTTAAGCCCGGCAAGATCGATCTCAATGCCTTTTCTTATTGCCTCGTCATACATGTTCAGGCCTATCACCATTGGGATGTTCATCTCAAGGATCTGTATGGTGAATTCAAGGGAACGGGAAAGGAGGGATGTGTCGACAACATTGATAATGACGTCTGCATTGCCGGAGAGGAGATAATCACGGGCAACCTTTTCCGCGATATCATGAGAGGAGATGGAGTATGTGCCGGGCAGGTCGATGAGCCTGATGGTCCTGCCCTCGAAAAACACTTTTGTCTCAGTGAACGAGACGGTGGTGCCGGCAAAGTTGCCGGTATTCACCTTGAACCCTGCTACTGCATTGAAGAGCGTTGATTTGCCGCAGTTGGGCTGACCGGCTAAAGCTATGACAATCTCGTCACGAGGATTCACAACGGCTTACCTCTACGGTCTCTGCCATGCCGCGGCCGATCATGATTCTGGCACCGGATCCCAGGTCCTCCAAGAGGAGAGGTCCTCTAAACGGTGCGGCCATAATCAGCCTGATTCGTTTCCCTTCTCGCAGGCCGAACCCGTCCATGCGGAACCTCATGCCAGCACCGCCGTTTATTCTATCGATAACTGCAGTGTCGCCTTGTTTCAGATCCAGTAGTCTCAAGGTAGTCCTTTCTTTGCTATGTATGCCTGTGACCGGGCATTCATAAGTTCAAAATATTTCGTATTCTGCCAGTGCTGGGCGTGCAAACAGGATATGTATACAGCTGATTTCCTCATTATTCACCCTGTATATCTTCACTGTTTCTGCATTCAGCGCACAGACCGATAAGCTCGAGGTGATGGCTTTCCAGCTTGAACCCGTGTTCTTTGGCTACAGCCTCCTGCAGGATCTCTATGGCTGGATAGGAGAACTCGATCCTTTTGCCGCACTGTGAGCACACCATGTGATCGTGGTGTTCGTGCGCCCAGATATGTTCGTACCATATGCCCCCGCTGCCCGGATCATCTGCAATGGATGCCCTGCGGATAATGCCTGCCTTGATGAGCAGGGCCAGATTTCTGTACACTGTAGTCAGAGAAAGGTTGTATCCCTGCTCTCTGAGGAGATCAAGCAGATGATGGGGCTGGAAATGACCGTCAATATCGCAAGTAATTCGCAACAAAGAGATGCGTTCTTTTGTCAGCCTGCCTCGGCTGGAAATTAATACTGACCTTAATCTATCGACACAATAACCATTCGGAGAACAGGTCCTGCATTCTTTCTTAAGATATCTTTGTTGCATATTATTTCCAATAGTCGTTTGATAGATAACTGTCAAGGCATTACTTGCCAAAGAAGAAAACCCTGTTTGATCTTTTTACACTTGACCCTGATTATCTCATTGCTGCTACTATGGAAGGCCATGGCGTGCTTCAGATATGTGTCTCAATTGTTACAGCATCGAAGCTCGGGTATCCCGGGTCTGTCTTTTATGGTGCTTTATCTGTGTATGAATGTGCTCATACCCCTGGAACTCCGGGCCCTCGAACCGGAAGAAGTCCTTGTCGTTGTAAATGAGAACGTACGTGAAAGCGTTTCCCTGGGCCGGTATTACCTGAAAAAGCGTTCGATTCCACAGAGCAATCTTGTAAAGGTCTCCATGAGCACTACGGAAACATGCAGCAGGAAGGAATATGACCTCGATCTGGCAATCCCCATTCGGGAGCATCTTCTGGATAAGGGTCTGCTGAACTCTGTGCGCTGCGTAGTTCTCATGTACGGCATGCCTCTTCGTATTGAAGATGGGGGCATGTCGGAAAATGAATACAAACAGAAAAATGCACTCAATGAACGGCTCAACTCTCTTGAAGAGGAGCGTGTATCGAGTATGGATATTGTCTCAAAGAAAAACCTCGGAAGGGAAATCGCCAAAGTGAAAAAGGCGTTGAACGATTCTGACATTAAATTCGACCGGTCAGCCTCTGTTGATTCAGAGGTTGCCCTGGTTCTATGTGTGCCTTACCCAGTTGAAGGGTGGGTTGCCAACACCATGTATATACACGATACAATAGATAAACCTTTCAGTGCTGAAGGAAGTGAAGAGACGGTTCTTATGGTGTCCCGCCTGGATGCCCCCGACCCTGTTATTGTTCGCCGGATTATCGATGAGAGTCTTCAGGCAGAACGGTCCGGGCTCAGGGGCCGGGCATATTTCGATGCTCGCTGGCCAAAGCCCGATACAGTTTTAAAGTCTCATGCAGCATACAGGTTTTATGATCAATCAATTCATAAGGCAGCACAGAGAGTTCTGAGGAAGATATCCATGCCTGTGGTTGTCGATTATGAAGACGGTCTCTTTGAACCGGGAGACTGCCCTGAAGCTGCAGTCTACTGCGGGTGGTACTCTCTTGGGAAGTATGAGGATGCCTTTGAATGGGTTCCGGGCGCTGTCGGCTACCATATTGCCAGTAGCGAGTGTGTGAGCCTGAAAGATCAACAAAGCAGGGCATGGTGCCCCATGATGCTCAAGGACGGCATCTCAGCTACGCTCGGTCCGGTTGCCGAGCCGTATATCCA
>JAFGTK010000081.1 GCA_016934135.1 Deltaproteobacteria bacterium
TATCAGCCCGCACGCGACATACATGACTTCAGCATCTCGTTCATCATCAGGGAACTGGAGAATAAAGGGATCGACTCCATCCCCGTTGCCCGGACAGATTCATTCACCGCCCTGTCGGAGGCTTTGAAGGAGTTCAGCGCCGTCATCGAGAACTCACCGGCTAACAGACTGCTCAAGGATATATAACCTACCCTCGCAGCCCGGCAAAAACAGCGGGAACTTCGACACGCTGCGGGGAATTAAACCCTGAGCGATATTCAATCATGATATCAAGGTGTTATCCGGATCGAATATGACCCTGAACGTGACACCGCAAGTGCTCTCAATGAGTGCACATCCACCTGAATCAATACCCCCGGAAGCATCCAAACCTCGTGTTCATGCAGCATGATAAATTCTCCCGGATTCATTATCCTCTTGATTTTTCTCAGTTTCTCTTTATTTATTAATAGATATGGATTTCAGCATCAAACAGAAAAATGTCTTTAAAAGGATTGTGATCCCTGTGGGGGTCGTTGTCCTTCTCATGGTCATTGCAATCAATGTATATAACTACGCCCCAACGCTTGTACAGACCCACACGGGACTGAGCCGTGCCCTTTCAAACATCTCGGCACTGGGCATGTTTGTGAGCATCTGGCTTGGCGTATACATTGCACACCCCATGGCCTTTTTCGCAGGCGCGAGCATGAAGGAACGTTTTGTCGTATCTTTTTCCACACCTGTTATCTGGTCGATAAAACTGCTCGTTGGTTCATCGGCCATCTACTCTGGGGGAGATCTTGCGTTCTGGGTGTTCTACCCGCTCATTACCGGTGTAGTCGGCGCTACCCTGTTAAATATGGGGATCTCGGAGATCATCTGCCGCATGATCTTCTCCAAGAGGTATCCTTATTCAATATCAGTACTGACGCCGTCAGTTTTTATTATATTCTTGATCGGGCTTATTATCGTACCGCTCTCCCTGTATAAGGGGGGCACGGTATTTTTTTACATTTTTGTGGATTGCTATACGTGGCTGTTTAGCTGAAAAAAGGAAGGGTTCATGGCCAAAGATGCTAAGGGGGCAGGGAAAGGCTTAACCAGGAGAGAGGTGCTGCGGCTCCTCGGAGGCACTGCCGGGGCATGCATGCTCTCGACAGGCATACCGGGGTTTGGGCATAGTGCATCAAACACAAGGCCCAATATCATCTTCATCCTCTGCGACGACCACCGGTGGGACCATTTAAGCAGTATGGGACACCCGTTTCTGAAAACACCCAACCTCGACCGCATGTACACTGACGGCGTAATGTGCGAAAACGCCTTCGTGACTACCTCGCTGTGCAGCCCGAGCAGGGCGAGCTTTCTCACCGGCCAGTATGCACACACGCACGGGGTGAAGAACAACATCACACCGTGGAACAACGATAATATCACCTTTCTGGAGATCTTGAAGCAGCACGGCTATGACACCGCATTTATCGGGAAATGGCATATGCCGGGCAAAGGCCTTCCCACACTTAGGGGCGTGGACAGATTTATCTCTTTCACCGCGCAGCGGGGTCAGGGACAATACTATAACTGCCCTCTGTTCGTAGACGGCGTGGAAACCCCGTCACGCAAGGAATATATCACCCAGGAACTCACCGACTATGCACTGGATTTCATCAGACAGAACCGCACGAATCCCTTCTGTGTATACCTCTCGCTCAAGGCGGTTCATCATCAGTGGCTGCCGCCGAAAGATCTGAAGGGCATCTATAAAGACGTAGAGGACCTTGGCTTGCCGGAAGAGGCCGACAACTGGCTCGGCCTGGTAAACAACAACATCACCTACGGCACGCTGGGCAGACTTGACGACATGTACCGGCGCTACTGCGAAACCATAGTCTCGGTGGACCGCGAAGTGGGCCGGGTTATGGAAGGCCTGGAGGCATTGCGGATTGCTGAAGATACTGCGGTGATATTTGTCGGAGACAACGGATTCTTCTGGGGCGAACACCGCCTCGTGGACAAGCGCTGGGCATATGAGGAGTCCATCAGGGTGCCGTTCCTCGTTCGCTATCCAAGGCTGATCCAAAGTCCCGGCAGAAAGATAGAGGAGATGATTCTGAATATCGACCTAGCGCCCACGGTTCTCGATCTTGCAGGAATCACCCCGGCGGATCATGTACAGGGCAGGAGCATTGTCCCGCTCCTCACATCCACGCAGGCACCGTGGCGCACCTCCTGGCTCTATGAGTATTACCGGGACTACCCCTACACCGTTCCCGACGTGTTTGCCGTGCGCTCGGATACATATAAGTACATCGAGACCGGCAGCAAGAGCTATCCTCCGGAACTGTACAATATCAAAGAAGACCCGAAGGAGATGAACAATCTCTATGGAAGCGCCAAGGCGGCCGACATCACCACCCAGATGCAGAAAGAACTGGAAAAACTCAAAAGGGAAACGGGGATGGTTGGACCATGACTTGGAGCTCAAGATCTCAGGCAGACCGAGAATTGAGGAGCATGAACCTAGGCAGAAGGCAGTTGGTCAAGATAGACCGAGACCTAAGGCAGAAGGCAGAAGAAATATCGAATTGCGAATCTCGAATTGCGAATTTAATAAAATGTTTCAGTGGTAGGTCGTGCTGTAAGTGAAAAATTGAGCTGTGGAAAGAAAACGGAACAGGTGATGAGTATCATGATGATCTCCAGTTGAATCTTTCCTGGAGAGGTCTTTTTTTGCCGGTTCTTTGGTTTTAGCAATTCGAAATAATAAACGTCTCTATTCCTTAACCCAGCGCCTAGTGCCCAGCGCCTAAGTTCCCGAGCTTCCTTGTTAAAAAAGCTTTGTGCCTTAAATCTTGTGCTTCCTGGTCATCCAATCATCTTCTCTGCAACGGCCATCACATTGGCTGCAGGCCGTTGATTCCTGAGTTCATTTGCCATAAACTGCATGGCCCGGGCAGTATGCGAGAAATAGGCCTGATACCCGCTGCAGAGATAGTTCAGTTCCTTCTCCCCTTTTCTTGTACTCGCAAACCGGTTCTTCGGGCATCCTCCTGAACATAAGAACAGGTATGTGCAGTTAAGGCATTGCCTGGGCAGACGCTTGAGCTTGTCCTGGCCGAAACGGATCTGGTTTCTTGATGCCGCGATATCTTCCAGGCTGCACTCCCTGATATTGGCCAGCTTATACTGCGGATATACAAAGTGGTCGCACGAATAGACCTCTCCGTCATGCTCCATCACAAGGGCCCTGCCGCAGGTGCTTCCGAAGATGCACAGCGGCGCACCTTGTCCCAGGGTGCAAGCAAGGGTGGCATCGAATATCTGCACGAAGGTCCTGCCCACATCACGGACGACCCATTCATCGAAGATAGTACTGAGAAACTTCCCCCAGCCTTCAGGGGAAACGCTCCAGCGGGTTACGAGTTCATTCGACTTTTTTTTATTTCCCCTTTGCCATTTTTTCTCTTCGCGCAGAAACGGGGCCTGATGGGTGAAATTCCTCTCTTCCACAACAGGAATGAACTGGATGAATTCGAAATGATCACGGAGAAAACCATAGATTTTCAGCGGGTCTTCTACACTGATATCGGTTACACAACACAGGGCATTGCAGGCGGCATCATGTTTCTTCAGGTGCGCAAGGCCAGCCATAACACGGTCAAACGAACCCCCTCCTGCCGCATCTTTCCGGTAGTGGTCATGGATATCGGCCGGTCCGTCAATGCTCACTCCCACGAGAAAATCATGTTCCTTGAGAAATGCCGCCCACTGCTCATCGATAAGTACGGCATTGGTCTGAAAGGCATTGGTAATCACCTGGCCGGGCCTCTTTAATTTTTCCTGGAGGCTGAGCGCGTCCCTAAAGAAATCGACTCCGCACAGCGTCGGCTCTCCCCCCTGCCATACGAACTGGACAGGGTAGCCATCGGGCTGGCTTGCAATATAAGTACGTACGAATAATTCCAGCGTTCCCTTCTCCATTTGAAATGCATGCCTGGCGTGCAGACTGTGGGTCTTGTGTTTGTAGAAGCAGTAGGCGCATGACAGGTTACACATGGGCCCTGCCGGTTTTGCCATGACCTGGAACGGGTGCCCTTTGTGCTCGGATTGTTTCGTCATACATTCGACCTCAAATTCTATACACCGGATCCTGTTTTTTTATTCCGGATACCGGATTCTACCATGTTTATGCAAAAAAAGGATGGCCGGAACTACCGTTTTTTTTACAACTTACCCGTGGCCTCAGAACTCATGTGCATGTTCCATGACCACAGCATCCTTGCATTGAACAGGTTGTTCCATTACACTAATCCTTGAGGAGCGGACCATAAGCCATGAAAAGAAAACCTGTCGGGGCCTTTTTCGATTTTGACAAGACCCTTCTGGATGTGGAGAGTCCCAAGCTCGGTATCCGGTATATGTGGGAGAGGCACATGATCTCCTTTGCCTATGTCCTGAAGATCATCTTTGCCAACTTCTTTTACAGCAGAAACTATATCTCTGATGAGACAATGGCCCGTCTCATGCTGACATTTTACAAGAATAAGCCGCTCGAACTCTTTGAAACCGGATCAAAAGACTATTATCACGAAATTATCAAGCCGCATCTGGCTCCCAATATCGTCAATAAAGTACACGAACACCGGGAAGCGGACCACATACTTGTGCTGGTATCCGCTGGAATCAGATACCTCCTTAAGCCCGTGGCGAAGGACCTGGGGTTCGACTACCTGCTCTGCACCGACCTGGAGAAAGGTTCAAACGGGCTGCTCACCGGAAAGCCCCAGGGACCCGTCTGCAGTGATACCAATAAAAAACGCCTTGCATCCCGGCTGGCGGATGACCTTGATATGGATCTGCTGCGCTCGTATGCCTACGGCAACCACCACAGCGATATCCCCATGCTTGAAATGGTAGGAAATCCCCATGCAGTGGAACCCAATGATGTTCTGAGAAAAGTTGCTCTTGAGAGAAACTGGCCCATTCTCACCTACCGGTGAGCAATGGGTATGAGGGGAACAGCTGCGGGCACCAGAAAGAATATTCGGGGGTTGGATTTTGGTAAAGGCTTGACACTCACGCCCGGCATACTATCATTGTGATGTTGAATAATTCCCTGCAAGGATACTGCCCATGAAGATTAAAAACATTTTACTGTTTTTCCTTACTGCTGCATTGCTCCTGGCAGGATGCACGTCGGTCATACCCAGAGACGTGCTCTCGAAGGTGGATGAACCTGTATCCATACGGGACGTGCAGGACCATCCGGATTCATTTTCCGCCTCGCGTGTGCTCTGGGCCGGGATAATCCTCGATATACAGAATTCCAAAGACCACACAATTATAGAGGTACTTCAGAAACCTTCTGACTACCAGGGCAGGCCAAAGGCTGTCGATACCTCAGACGGCAGATTTCTTGCCCGTTATAATGGCTTTCTCGACCCTGCGGTCTACTCCGAGGGACGGGAGGTGACCATTGCAGGGGAACTGGAGGGGATAAAGAATCTTTCTATCGGAGAATATGCATACACCTACCCTTTTGTTCTTGTTACGGAAATCCACCTGTGGCCACTTGAACCCGACAAAGAATATCATTACTTCCACTATCCCGCCTACTACCACGACCGGTGGCGGTATTGGTAACAAACCGCCCAGGGATGCTCGTGATATGGGCGGGTATAAGGTCTGAGGTATAAGGTTTTGGAGACAGACACACATTTAACCGTAAACCCTATACGTTACACCTTATATCCCTTTTATCTATTAAAATACACCCTGGATCAAAACGAAAAAATCTACTATGTGCATAACCATGATTGAACCATATGATGGAACGGCTGCTGAATTTTTATTTTTAGCTAAGCAGAGCCGATAGCGCACCTATGAGAATCATTTACGCCACGGATATTCACGGTGACTTCGAAAAGGTCAAGACACTTTTGTACAGCACAACGGCAGATGTCTATATCATTGCAGGCGATCTGATCGACATGCCGTTCTACAACCTGGAATCCTCCATCCGCTACCATGA
>JAFGTK010000082.1 GCA_016934135.1 Deltaproteobacteria bacterium
CTCGGCAACGCCGCCGTCCACCAGCAGCATGCCGTGCATGCTCACCGGCGGGAAGAACCCCGGTGTTGCACAGCTTGCCTGGAGGGCCATAAACAGGTCTCCGTCGGTGAAGATTATTGGGTTTCCCGTGATGAGATCCACGCTGGAGCATTTGAACGGTATCTTCAAGTCTGCAAACGTATGGTCACCCACGAGTTCCTTCATGTGAAGGACAAATGTCTCCGGCGTGACAACTGATTTCCTGCTGAGCGCCCTGGTGAAAAAATAACCCTGCTTGATTGTAGACTGGATCTTCTCCAGGAAAGTCCGTGCCATATCGGGCTGGGGAAGTTCCATATCACGCCTGGTCTCCTGGAAAAGCGGGGAGTTCATGTACTCTTTGAGCCTCTTTTCCACCTCGTCTATATCGAGATACAGGCTGTACATGGCCCCTATGATGGCGCCGAATGATATCCCCACAATACAGTCAACGGGGATGTTTTCTTCTTTCAGTGCCCGGATCACGCCAATGTGGGCGAGCCCCCGTGAACCACCGGCCCCTAGGATAAGAACTGTCCTCTTCTTTCTCCTGAATCTCATAGGATCTTAACCGTATACTTATCCCTGTCCATGTCCTGAAGATAGGCAGCATAGAAATTACCGCCGGGCGTATCGAACCATTTCATGGCCTGTTCCCTGCACTTTTCACATGCGCCCCAGGGCAGATGGATACCCAGAATATGGTAGCCCGTGGAGGCATAGGAATCCACCTTGAACACACCCGGGCAGTCTCTGCAAACTTTCAACACCTCTTTCTGTGTCTCTGATATCCCGTCGGTATCGTAATATATGTCCCTGCTTCTTTCCACAAAAGGCTTGTCCGGCCTCTTATGGGAATCCCTTTTCTGCCACAGCTCCAGAAGCTTGTCATTGAGGCGCATGATATATTCAATAACCCTGGGGTCTTCCTTTATCTTGCGCGGATCCAGGTCCGGCTCTTTCACATATGAATAATCCACACCTGCCAGAGCGAGTATGATCCCTGTATTCACATACGGCAGGGCCGCTTCAATGGAATATCCGCCTTCAAGTACGCAGATATCCGGTTTAAGCATATCATTGAGCCTGGCGTATCCGCCCGCAGTGAACGACATGTTGGTTATGGGATCGGAATAATGGTTGTCCTGGCCTGCGGAATTTATAATGAGATCGGGCTTGAATTCATCCAGCACAGGCAGTATCAGGTTTTCCATTACCATGAGCATGCCCTCGTCACTTGTATTGGGAGGCAGAGGGACATTGAGCGTCATACCCTGTGCGCATGGGCCGCCGAATTCATCGGGAAAGCCTGACCCGGGATACAGGGTCCTTCCGTCCTGATGAATCGATATATAGAGCACATTGGGGTCATGCCAGTAGACATCCTGGGACCCGTCGCCGTGATGACAGTCGGTATCCACAATGGCTATCTTCTTTATCTTCGGGTAATGTTTCCTTACCCACTCGATCATTACTGCCTCGATGTTGATGTTGCAGAAACCCCGTGCGCCGTGAACAACACGCATGGCATGGTGGCCCGGAGGCCTTACAAGGGCAAAGGCATTATCAACTCTGCCTTCCAGAACAAGCCTTGCCGCCTCTATGCACCCGCCTGCCGAGACATTATGAGACGGGGTAATGCGCGATGGCACATCAGGGACACAGAAATGCGCCCGGTTGATATCTTCAGTCGTGGCAAGGCCTGCCTTGAACTCATGGATGCCCTCGATATCGAGCAGACCTTCTTCCATAACCTGATCCTGTGTATAAAGAAGCCTTTCCTTACGTTCAGGATGAGACGGCGATATCTCCCAGTCATAAGCAGGGAAAAATATCAGACCGGTCCTTTTCTTTGCCTTGATCATCGGGATCTCCACTCATTAATTATGCCGGGTTTTGTCTGGAGCTTCAGCCTCATGTTCTTTCCAGTAGTACTGAATCCCCTGACCATATTAAAGCTCTGCTCCTCTAGAATGCTGATCTCGATATCACCTGTCAGGCCCAGAAACTCTGCATTGTCTTTCATGGCCTTTTCGCCCATGACTTTCAGATCTTCGAGGCATAGATTGCGGGATATTTCATCATCGATACCGAGTTCAGGACAGACAAACCTGCCAAGCTGAGTATCCGCCAGCATGGTGATCTGCGCGGTTGTCCTGGCAAGCGCTGCTCCCAGAGCGTTTGCCACCATAGCATGTTCAGGCACTACGCACTTGAGCTGAAACGCCTCTTCTATGTAGGGCTTGAGCAGTGTTGCAGGCCCGCCTATAACCATGACCTGTTCTGGTACTACCAGATCGGGGTGAAGCATCTCATAAATGGTATAGACCGGGTGAGAGTTCACCTCATCAATGAACTCAAGCGCCCTGGTTCTGATATTATCTACCAGGACGGATATGATCTCTCTGGCAACATCTTTTACATCCCTGCCGAGCCTGCCTGCAATGGCCGATACAGCGGCATGCGCCCTTGCCTTATCGCCCTGGTCAAACTCACCGAGCACGGAAAAGGCGTCCATCGGTGTCGGTCCTTCTCCGCCCATTACCGCAGGCGCACCCATTCTCTGTGGCCCTGCACATACCGTATCCCCTTTAAGGCAGACAAATGAGTCTCCTCCTGCACCTACAGAGACCACCTTGAGCCCTCTAACGAGTGTCTTCAGGGAGTCAATACTCACCCCCTTCGGCTCCAGCACAGGTACCCCATTGATGAGAACCCCGATATCCGTGGTTGTTCCGCCTACATCGAGCACCAGTGTGGTCTTACCGGTATCTTCACAAAGGGCGACAGCCCCCATCATACTCGCAGCAGGGCCTGACAGAATCGTTTCCACCGGAAGCCTGTGGGCAGCAGATGAGGAATATGTACCGCCGTCTGCCTTCAGGAAAAACAGGGGGCAGCGGACACCAAGCTCCTGCAGTGCCTGGCGTACTGATTTTACAAAACGTTCCTGTACCGGGGTAACTGCTGTATTAAAATAGGTTGTATTAAGCCTGCGGTAAAAGTTCAGGCTTCCGCTCATTGTATGGCCCAGAGATATGTTTTTGAAATCATTTTCAATAAGAGCGTGTATCTTTGTTTCATGAACAGGATTTCTTACCGAGAATTTCGATACGATACCGACGCCTGTGATATCCCTGTGCTTCAGCTCTTTAGCGATCTGGAGGACCTGATCCTCTCTGATCGGAACATATTCTCTTCCCCTGTGATCAATGGCACCGTCGATGAGATAAAAATCCTCTGTAAGAAAATACTGCCTGGGGTCTATACCCGGCCCGGCAGATACAATCATGCCGGTAGGGGCAAATTTCCTCTCGATAATGGCATTTGTCGAGAGCGTTGTTGACAGGACAACCCGGTCTATATCGGAATAATGGATATCCAGCCTGCCGGCAACCTCAAGCACTGATTGCACGAGATCATCGCCGGTCAGCGCCTTTGCTGTTGAAACAATGTTCCTTCCCTCGATGCATACAGCATCTGTGTGGGTGCCTCCAATATCTATACCAAGTATCATATAAACTCCTGCCTGTTCCCTGAAAAAATCCCTTTTGAAAACACGAGAGCACCATATCAATATACAGACGAAATAGCAATGAAGAGAAAGACTGGGCCTGTAAGTAGATGCAATGCGGCTGTTAAAATCTGTATCTATTGCATGCTTGCGCCTGCAAGGAGGATCTGCTAGGAGTGTCAGATATCATGACGGAGGGTATCTTGAAGAAAGCATTGTTGATCTGTATCGTTTTTCTGTTCCTGATCGGGTGTTCGTCATCCGGACCGGAAATCACCTATATTTCCAATTCTGATGAAACTCCGTTTACCGGGCAGACATTGCTGCTGAGAGTCTACGGCATTACAGACAACCCTCCCATGACATACAGATGGGAATGCAGCGCCGGAGTGTTCGATGAATGGGAAGACAGCGATTACCTGGTATTCTGGACTGCCCCGGAGGAAACAGGAACCCAGAGCGTAACCTGTACGGTTACGGATGACGAAGATGATATGGAGGTATTTACCTTTACCTTGGCGGTTCAGGAACGGATCATCGATGATACCCTTTTAGATGAACAGGTGCTGTCCATCCACAAGCAGAAGACATCGCGGATTGGAGGTATCTGGGCATCGACGGAAGAAGGTGACATACGCTACATTACATCGGGAACCAATGAAGTTACTACATGGGAGGGGGCCTTTACCTCCATGCATGTAGAACTGAATGCAGACGGATCATCCTACACCCTGTGGGGAGC
>JAFGTK010000083.1 GCA_016934135.1 Deltaproteobacteria bacterium
AAGATGTGCCCGCTGCAAGCAGCGGGGTAACATCTGAATGAATATTTGCATTGCCCAATACATCCCCCTATCCTTAAACAATACAGGCAGGCAAGTTGCCTGCCTGAAACGAAATTCTGTTCAGTAAGAAAAGGAGGTATGCCGTCATGTCCCTTTATCTCGTACAGCACGGCAAAAGCCTGACCAAGGATGTAGACCCCCAGCAGGGGCTTTCTCAGCAGGGAATCCTGGATGTAGAGCGTATCGCCGGTGTGGCTAAAGGATATTCTGTCCGGGTAGGATCGATCAAACACAGCGGCAAAACCCGCGCACGTAAGACAGCGTCGATCATGGCCGATTACCTTTCGCCGGGGGCATCCCCTGAAGAAGTTTCAGGCCTGAACCCGAACGACGATGTGATCGCCTTTGCAAAAACCCTTTCACCGGATGAAGACCTCATGATCGTAGGCCATCTGCCCTTCCTCAGCAGGCTTTTATCCTTTCTCATAACCGGTTCGACCGATATGGAGGTATTCAGGTTCCAGAACGGGGGTATCGTATGCGTGGACAGGGGAGAACCCGGACAGGGAAACTGGGTCATCAGGTGGTCTCTTATGCCCGAGATATTCTGAGCAGAAACTCTGCTCTTTTTTAATTGAGATGCCTTCCCTATACATAGGCACATCCGGATGGAATTATGATCACTGGAAAGAGAATTTCTACCCGCCTGTGTACCCTAAAAGATCCTGGCTGGAGTACTATACCGGGATCTTCAACTCTGTTGAGGTAAATGCCACCTTCTACCGCCATATGAAGCCCGAAACCTTTGAGAGGTGGCGCATCGCGAGCCCTGAAGGCTTTGTATGGGCTGTCAAGGCCAGCAGATTCATCACGCACGTAAAGAGACTCCAGCACGCCGGACAATCCTTGGAGATGTTTCTTGATTCTGCAAAGGCCCTTGGCGATAAACTGGGTGTTATCCTGTTTCAGCTGCCCCCGAGTCTTACCTTTAACCATACAGTTTTGGAAGAATTCTGCACTCTCCTGCCAAAGGGATATCGATACTCCATAGAGGCAAGACACACAAGCTGGACCGGAAAGGAGGCACTTGCAGTTCTCGAGAAAAACAATATTGCCTGGTGCATATCAGACACTGCAGGGAGATACCCCTACCTGGAAACTCTGACAGCCGATTTCACCTATATCAGACTTCATGGAAGCACAGCGCTCTATGCCTCCGATTACTCCGGAGATGAGCTTGCAATGTGGACCGAGAAGATCAGGCAATGGAACAGGGATGCATATATCTATTTCGACAATGATTTCATGGGTTATGCCCCGAAGAATGCCATGAGGCTGAAAGAGCTTGTCGGCAGTTGAGATCCCTATAAATCGATCCTTTTCATGCAGCAAAGTGCGGAAAAATAAAAGGCGTTGGTAATCGCTTTTCATACCGTTATTATTGTAACTAGTATTTTTACAAGGAGGTCGACATGAAAAAAGGCCTCGCAGTGTCTGTCCTGGCAGTGTCCTTGATAGTGTTTTTCCTTATCCATGGCACAGCGGCACAGACAAAAGGAGGTATGTCTATGGAACTGAGTTCACAGGCATTCGCCCCCGGAGCAACGGTACCGCCCAAGTATACCTGTGACGGACGGAATGTATCCCCTCCCCTGTCGTGGTCCGGGCTTCCCGAAGGGACCAGGTCTGTCGCCCTGATCTGTGATGATCCGGATGCCCCCGCAGGCACCTGGGTTCACTGGGTGTATTATGACCTTGCCCTGGAGATACAGGAACTGCCGGAAGATATCGAGCCCATGGGAAAACCTGCTGCGGGAGGCACCCAGGGGATCAATGATTTCGGGAACCTGGGATACGGCGGCCCGTGCCCGCCATCAGGGACTCACCGGTACTTCTTCAAGCTCTATGCGCTCGATACCGAGTTGAACCTGCCGCCAGGCATCACCAAGAAGGAACTGCTCGACGCCATGAAAGGCCACATACTCGGCCAGGCCGAGATGATAGGAAGGTATAAGAGAAAATAAGGCATTAGGCGCTGGGCGCTGGGCACTAGGTAAAAAAATATATGCTGAATGCCAGGCATTGGGGGAAGATGAATCAGGTATGATATACGGGATATGGGCTCTAATCAGTGTAAATAGATCCGACCTATTCTTTTCCAAGCGCCTAGCGCCCAGTGTCTAGCGCCTAATTAACAACCCATGTTTGAACCGTCATACATAAAACTTCATCAACAGGGCAGACTGAAGGAACGGATAGACAGGGCGCTTTCCCTTCTTGCGGACTGCCACCTGTGTCCCCGCAGCTGCGGTGTGGACCGGACAGGATCGGAACAGGGTTTCTGCAAGACTAAAAGATATGCAAAGGTTGCAAGCTGCTCTCCGCACTTCGGCGAGGAAGCCCCGCTTGTGGGAAGCCATGGATCAGGTACCATATTCTTCAGTTCCTGCAACCTGCTGTGCAGCTTCTGTCAGAACTATGATATCAGCCATCTGAGGCACGGCACAGAGGCAGGCCCCAATGAGATTGCATCCATGATGCTGCATCTGGCAAATCTCGGCTGTCACAACATCAATTTCGTGACACCCACTCATGTGGTCCCGCAGATACTCGAAGCCCTGCCGGCTGCCATTGAGGGCGGTCTTGACATACCCCTAGTCTACAATACCGGGGCATATGATACGGTTGAGACACTGAAACTCCTCGACAACATCTTCGATATCTACATGCCGGATTTCAAATTCTGGGACAAAAGCCATGCAAGTAAATACTGCTTTGCGTCCGATTACCCGGTAGTTGCCCGGGCAGCCATAAAAGAGATGCACCGGCAGGTCGGTGATCTTGTCATTTATGAAGACGGTATTGCCCGCAGAGGCCTGCTGGTCCGTCATCTCGTGATGCCGCAGGACATAGCAGGCACTGCCGGCGTCATGCACTTTCTTGCGCAAACGATCTCGACACATACTTATGTCAATATAATGGACCAGTATCATCCCTGTTTCCATGCAGACAAAGACACAGAGATAAACCGCAGGATTACACAAGACGAATATCGCGAGGCTTTAAGGGCTGCCGAGAAAGCAGATATTCACAGGCTGGATCAACCCCGCCATCGTAACTTTCTCTGATTGACTGAACCATGTTCCTGCATCATGAACAACAATACCCCGGCCTGTAACCTGAAACCTTGATTTGATTGCACCTGCTTCGTATTGTATTTGAAAACCCTGTTATGATCCGCTCCCTGTTTGCAGACATGACGAATTCGGGTGAAAGGAGAAACCATGATACAGAA
>JAFGTK010000084.1 GCA_016934135.1 Deltaproteobacteria bacterium
GCTCGAACCCTCGGCCACCGGATTAAAAGTCCGATGCTCTACCAACTGAGCTACTGGCTCAATTTGATCCCCCCTATCTCATGGATAGCCAAAAAGATCAAGCGGAAAGTACCCAGGAAAGCCATAATATTGCCTTAAAAAAGAACTTTTATTGCTTTTGTCGTGACTGGGGATTTTACGAGGTAGCATTCTGTGTTATAGATTAACAATGACATGGTTGATCCTGTTTATTCCTGTTTGTATCTGGTTGAGTCTAGAGATAGTTTCTAAGCTGAACCTGATCAGTCTTGGGGGAATAACACTGACCTGTGCAATATTTTTTCTTATTGAACTCAGGCAGGTATCGAATGACAAGAACAGAGACAGGATGATCCTGTGGGTTATGTGCCTGATGCTCGTTACTTTGGCTGTGAACGGCTTTATATGATGAAAAAAGAGAGGAACATCTATTCCTCTCCCTTGGTTTGGTTATTTATCTGTGCAAGCTTGCTAGAGATCTTCCTGATAGAAGAAATCGTAAACCTTTGCGACCTTGATACCCTGGATGGAAAAGTAGAACTCGTCATCTTTTTCCACGCCACGTACCTCAGCTATGCCGGATTCCTGCGCCTGAAATATCTTGGTGTTCCCGAAATCAAATATCGGCAAGAACTTTGTCGTGTAGGTCCAGATGGTCCCATCATCAGCTATGGTTGAGATGATGTACTCTCCCTGTTTCATCCATTTCTTCAATCCCTGAAATTCAATCTTCGGATGTTCGCTATACATATCCCAACCTTTCGTACATTCGTCTTGTTTCATTAATATACTTATCGGTTGGATTTAATGATCGCTTAACAGACTCTACGGTTGCTGAGTATTTTGAGCTTCCTTTGAATCCTTATAGAGTTTATAGTCCATGCTGTCTACCAGTGCCATCCAGGATGCTTCGATAATATTGGAGGATACCCCTACGGTATTCCAGTGGTCTTTTTTATCCCCTGACTCTATAAGAACCCTGACAACAGACTCGGTTCCCTGCCTGGAAGATATCACGCGAACCTTATAATCGAGAAGCCTCACATCCACTATGCTGGGATAGAATTTCTGCAGGGCCTTTCTAAGAGCAAGGTCAAGAGCATTAACTGGGCCGTTTCCCATTGCAGCGGTGTGTTCTACATTACCGTCAACCTCTATCATGATAGTGGCTTCACTCATGGGGTCAGTATCATCGCTGCGACGTTCTGTGTTAACCCGGAATCCCTTGAGCTTGAAGCAGCGCATATGCATACCCATGGCCTTCTGCATGAGAAGTTCCAGCGATGCATCGGCACCCTCGAACTGAAAGCCGCAGTTCTCGAGATCTTTTATGATCTTGACGATTTCATTTGCCGCTGTATCGTCCTTTGAGATATCAACGTTGAATTCCCTTGCCTTGTAGATGATATTGCTTTTGCCTGACTGCTCGGATACCAGCACCCTTCTCTGATTTCCAACCAGAGAAGGATCGATATGTTCATAGGTGGAAGGATCATTTATCACTGCACTTACATGAATGCCGCCTTTGTGTGCAAATGCGGATTCCCCCACATAGGGCTGGTGCTTGTTGTGAGAGAGGTTCCCGATGTCATCTACAAAACGGGAAATCTCATTGATCATGAACATTCTGCTTGGATCAATGGTGGTGTGATGCATCTTCAGGCTCAGGTTCGGGATGATTGAACAGAGATTTGCATTACCGCATCGTTCTCCTAGCCCGTTAATGGTTCCCTGGACATGATCTATACCAGCCTCCACTGCACAGATGGTGTTTGCAACTGCCAGGTCGCCATCATTGTGACAGTGTATGCCCAAGGGACAATCGACCTTTTCCTTGAGAAAATGAATTACTTCAGTAATCTCGGATGGCAGGCTTCCGCCGTTTGTGTCGCACAAGACAAGTCTGGTTGCTCCTCCTTCCCGGGCAGCCAGCAGCGCTGAAAGTGCATATTCCCTGTTTGCCCTGAATCCGTCAAAAAAGTGTTCTGCATCGAAGAACACTATAGGAAACATACTCTTGAGATATCCAATGGTATCGCGAATCATTCGTAGATTTTCATCAAGGGTGCATCCCAGCCCTCCTCCTCCTTTTACATGAGTATCCCAAGTCTTGCCGAATATTGTAATGCCGTGGGGCCGGGCATTGATGAGCGATTGGAGAAGCTTGTCTTTTTCCGGCATTATGCCCGGCCGGCATGTGCTTCCAAATGCCATAAGCCTGGCGTTTTTCAGGCCCATGCTTCTAATCATGGCAAAGAGGCGGTCATCCTTGGGATTTGCACCAGGCCAGCCGGCCTCGATATAATCCATTCCGAGCTGGTCAAGCTTGTTGGCTATTGAATTCTTGTCGTCCAGTGAGAAGTTTACATCCTCGGACTGTGCACCGTCCCGTAGTGTCGTATCATAGATTTCAATCTTTTTCAAAATTACTCCCCGGTTTGTCAAGTTCGAAAACTTCATGAAGCTGACGTACTCCAAGTTCAATAAACTTTTCGTCTATTACGCATGAAACCTTGATTTCTGAGGTGGATATCATCATTATATTTATCCCCACCGCTGCCAGTGCCTCAAACATCTTAGAAGCTACACCTGCATGGGACCGCATTCCCACGCCTACGATGGAGATTTTTGCTATGGAGGTATCTCCCACAACATCTCTTGCACCGAGTTCATTCACCTTTTTACGCACGATCTCCATTGCCTTGTCAAAATCTGTTTTAGTGACCGTGAAACTCAGATCGGCAAATTTACCATCTGTGGACATATTCTGTATGATCATATCAACGTTGATATTCTTATCAGCAAGTGCACTGAATATGGTGGCGGCAACCCCTGGTCTGTCCTGGACGCCCAGAAGGGCAATCTTTGCCTCGTTCCTGTCATAGGTAATTCCGGATACTACCTCTTTTTCCATATCCTCGTCCTCCTTGGTCGTCAAAGTGCCGCCATCGTCAGTGAATGTGCTTTTCACGAGTATGGGAACATTGTGTTTTTTTGCAAACTCAACAGAACGTGTCTGGAGAACTTTTGCCCCCAGCGACGCCATCTCGAGCATCTCGTCGTAGGATATCCTGTCCAGTCTGCGGGCCTTGTCGCAAATATTCGGATCACAGGTATAGACGCCGTCCACATCCGTATAAATTTCACACACATCCGCACCAAGGACAGCTGCAAGGGCTACTGCCGATGTGTCGGATCCACCTCTGCCCAGGGTTGTGATATTCTTGTCCTCAGTTATTCCCTGAAATCCTGCGATTACCGCAACTTCACCAGCAGCAAAGACCTTTTGGATGGCACCAACCTCTATATTGATTATTCGTGCCTTGGTATATGCTGCATCTGTTATGATGTTTATCTGATGTGCGAGAAGAGAGCGGCATGGTACCCCGAGATCCTTCAATGCCATTGACAGCAATGAGACACTAACCTGCTCACCGGTTGAGATCAATACATCCATCTCCCGGGAATCAGGGTTGGAAGACAGATCTTTTGCCAGATTAATGAGACGGTCGGTTTCACCTGCCATTGCAGAGAGGACAACAGCGACGGTGTTACCTTCCCGGTACCTTTTGGCAACCTTATCTGCAACATTTCTGATCTTTTCAAGGCTGCCGACTGAAGTTCCACCGTATTTCTGGACAATTATTCTCATGTACCCTCACTTTGGAGTATATTATACCAGACACAAGCCGGATAACGCTATAATCTGACAGGCCTTTATCTTGTTCTGCATGCAGTACCATCTAATAGGGTCAGAAAATGTCTGTCCCGAGGTAAATCCTGCGTGCCTGTTCTCCGAGATATTCTATGGAGATCTCGATTACATCCCCTTGAAAAAAATCCTTTGAACGCTGCGCCCATTCCACGATAATGATATGCTCCCTGTCCATAAAATCTTCCAGCCCAAGCTCATATACATCGTCAGAGTCTAGCCTATAAAGATCTACATGGATTATGTCAAGCCTTGCTTTATAGATGTTCATCAGGGTAAAGCTCGGGCTTACGACCGTATATGCAGGGTCAATACCCAAACCCCTTGCAATACCCTTGGCAAGGAGTGTTTTGCCCGACCCCAGATCTCCGTTCAGCAGAATGATCTCACCACCCTTTAAAGCCTTTCCGATCGATGTGCCGAAATCAAGGGTTTCCTGCGGACTTTTACTGATAAATTCCTTTGTAATCGTATTATCTTTATGGGGATCGTAACAACCGGGGCAACTCATGCTGCAGACTCCATGATCACAAAAGCAATGGCCAATCCTGCGTCATGGGATATGCTCAGGTGTATCTTCGAGATTTCCAGGCTTTTCATCATTGCCTCGGCCCTGTTATGCAGGGTAATACCGGGTGGGCCGTCGTCATGCTTTACCACCTCGATATCCTTGAATGAGATGCCGTTGAGCAGCCCGGTGCCAAGGGCCTTGGCAACAGCCTCTTTTGCTGCAAAACGGCCGGACAGATGCTGTGCAATATTATGTCTGGCGGTGCAGTATATGATCTCGTGATCTGTAAAGACCTTTTGCAGTAAGCGCTGTCCATGTCGTTTATAAAGGGATTGTATTCGGCCTACATCAACCATATCTATTCCCACACCGCAGATCATAGGCTCTCCATGATTGCGTGTATCATAGAGCGTACCTGATGGGTATGTCTGACATCATGAACGCGTAACATATCAACCCCTTTCATGACTGCCCATGCACTGACCGCATCGGTTCCCTCCTGCCGTTGATCGGCTGGAGTGTTGATTACTGATCCTATGAACGACTTTTTCGAGTGACCCAGAACAACAGGCATTTTCAGCGAGTGGAATTCTTCGATGTGTTTAATGATATGCAGATTGCCTGCAAGGTCTTTACCGAAGCCGATCCCTGGATCTACCAGGATTGATGATGGATCAATGCCGGCTTCAAGACATTGTGCGATACCCTTGCTGAGAAACGCAAATATCTCATCGATGATGTCATTGTAGCTCGTATTGTGTTGCATAGTCCTCGGTGTTCCCCTCATATGCATCAGGATCACCCCTGCACGCGTATCTCTTACAGTTCTTAACATGTCCGGGTCGCCGGAAAGGGCGCTGATATCGTTTATCAGGCATGCCCCGGCGTCAACAGCAGCCATGGCTACAACTGCTTTTGATGTGTCTACGCTGATGGGTATCTTGATCTTTGCCGCAACCTTCCGGATTACCGGAACAACACGGTTGATCTCTTCGAAGGGTTCTATACTCGCCGCACCGGGGCGTGATGATTCTCCCCCGATATCAATAAATTCAGCCCCCTGTTCTTCCATCGCCAGTGCATGGTCGAGCGCCTTTTCAGGATCTGAAAAGAGACCCCCGTCTGAAAAAGAATCAGGCGTTGTATTGAGTATACCCATGATAACGGGGAGATGTTCCCATTGGTATCTTCGGCCGCACAGGTTGAGTTCCAGTTTTTCGGAATCTGCGAATATCTGCTCTTCAATAGTTTCTGCAATAGATTCGAGTCCCGGCTGGAGTCTGAGTTTTTCGATCAGCAGCCTGTAATGTCTTAGATCACCCATGAGAATGCAGTTGGAATGTTCAATCGTCCCCGATATTACCTGCCTGTGCACAGCCACATCCCCTCCGATAGAGAGCATGCTCTGCTTGAGAATATTTGCTGCATAAAGTTTTATATTCTCCAGCAGTAGATTCCTGTGGCCGAGTTTGGGCTTCAGATAGGGCAGGGATGCAGGATCGATTCCGCAGGAAAGGAGAATACGGTCGTTCGCGTATGAGAGTACTCTGGCCCTAGGCAGTTCCTTCCTGGATGATCTGTTCGATCTCTGCGCCATCAATTACCTCTTTCTCCCGCAAACGCTGCGCAATCTTATGCAGTATATCAAGATTGCCTTGAATGATTTCCTTTGTCTTGTCATAGCATCCGGTCACGATGGATTTTACTTCCTCGTCTATCTTCTGTGCAGTCAACTCACTGTAATCTACGCGTTTTGAGATCTCTCTGCCGAGAAACATTTCCTGCTCAACCTTACCGAAGCTAAGGGGTCCGAGCGAACTCATTCCCCATTCCGTGACCATATGCCGCGCCATATCCGTGGCCCGTTCTATATCATTGCCTGCTCCTGTGGTGAGACAGTTCAAAACAAGTTCTTCGGCGACCCTCCCTCCCATGAGAACAGAGATGGTTGCAAGAAGAAAATCCTTGCTGTAGGTATGCCGGTCGTCAATAGGAAGCTGTTGGGTAACACCCATTGCCCTTCCTCTGGGGATTATGCTTACCTTGTAGACTGGATCCGCATTCGGAAGTTTTTTCGCTACCAGGGCATGACCTGCCTCATGATATGCAGTGGTATTCTTCTCTTCTTCTGAGATGACCATGCTTTTTCTTTCTACCCCCATTAGGACCTTGTCTTTAGCCATTTCAAGGTCTTGCATGGTCACTTTTGTCTGGTTCTTGCGGGCGGCCAGCAGTGCGGATTCGTTCACCAGATTAGAGAGATCCGCACCTGAGAATCCCGGTGTGGCCTTTGCGAGGATGGTCATATCGACATCAGAGGCCAAGGGTATGTTTCTTGAATGTACCTTTAGGATACCCTCCCTGCCTTTGACATCCGGGCTTGCTACGATTACCTGACGGTCAAACCTTCCGGGTCTGAGAAGGGCAGGGTCCAGCACATCAGGCCTGTTTGTGGCAGCCATGAGTATAACCCCTTCATTTGATTCAAAACCGTCCATCTCCACGAGGAGCTGATTAAGGGTCTGCTCTCTTTCGTCGTGGCCTCCGCCGAGCCCTGCTCCCCGATGTCTGCCCACGGCATCTATCTCATCTATAAAAATGATACACGGAGCATGTTGTTTTCCCTGAGCGAACAGATCGCGTACCCTTGACGCCCCGACACCTACAAACATCTCCACAAAGTCAGATCCTGACATGCTGAAAAAGGGGACTCCGGCTTCTCCCGCAACAGCCTTGGCTAGCAGGGTTTTCCCCGTACCAGGAGGGCCTAGCAAAAGGACTCCTTTGGGAATTCTCCCTCCCAGAGATGTAAATCGCTTTGGTTCCTTCAGGAATTCGATGATCTCTTCGAGTTCTTCTTTGGCTTCATTCACCCCGGCGACATCGGCAAAGGTTACCTTCATCTTGTCCTGGGTCATGAGCTTTGCCTTGCTTCTCCCAAAACTCATGGCCTTTGTCCCTCCTGACTGCATCTGCCTCATGAACAGAATCCAGACTCCGATCAGCAGAAGCATGGGGATCCACGAGATAAGAACGGACATATACCATGGAGAGTCATCAGTTGGCTTGGCAGAAACGAGCACATTTTTTTCCATAAGTCTTTCGACGAGTTTCGGGTCATCAGGGGTATATGTTTCAAAGGGGGTGTCGTCAATTAAGATACCTTTGACCTCGCTGCCCTGAATGGTAACTTCCTTTACTTCGCCTTTTTCCAGTATCTGAAGAAATTCACTGAATGCATATGTGGTTATTTCTGTTGTCGGTTTGTTGAACATGTTGAAAAGCATGACCATGATTAAGGCAATAACTACCCATAGTGCAATATTCTTAATCAGGTTGTTCCCGTCTTTTGGGGACTTGTTATTCTGCATCTGTTATCTCCCCGGGGGATTGTTCAAGTTGTGCGAGCGATATCTTTGCAATATCCTGATAGGCATCGGATATTTTCATAAGGGATTGCATTGCCTCATCATTCTTATTAAGGCCTATCAGTGCCTGAGCCTTGTAGAACAGTGCCTGATCCCTGATATTGCCGGAAGAATTTGCGATGCATTCCTCCAGCAGAGGGATTGCCTTATCCATGGTATCCAGACCCAGATACGAAGCGGACATGATAAGTATTCCCTCCCAATAGAAGATATCCTCATGACCCCAGCTGCTTATGAATTCCTGGGAGTGGTTAAGGGCCATGGTATATTCGTTCTGTCCATATGCCTGTCCTGCCAGACGCAATCTGGAGAGTTTGCCGGCTTTGGTGTCAGGGTAATCGTCGATGACCTGCAAAGTCATCTGGGAATTGTTATATGCGGCAGTATATGCAAGCATAGCTGTGCTTTCTCTGTTTGTCTTCCAGTAATAAAAACCAATACCGCTGGTTATAAGGACAACAACGATCGTTGTTATTGCTGCCAGCCTCAAGGGATTTTCCTTTGTCCACTTCACGATGGTACTTGTGGTGGTTACAAATTCATCGGGTGCGTTGAGTAGATCCTTTCTAGTCATCTTTGCCATATATTACAACCTCCTGGTAAATAACTTATAGTAATTATCCCGTGAGAATGTCAATGCGGTTTCTCCCTGAAATGGGCATTCATGCTGACACTAATTGCGGCGTATAGCCATGATGGAAGAAAAGAGAGCTGCTTGCACTGTATACGTGAATATATTCTGACGAATATGATTGTTTCAGCCTTAAATGATTGAAGGCTGTGGTTATGAAAAGATCATATGATTTTATCAAAACAACCCACAGCCTACATACTTGACCCCGGATTAACCGAGGTGCATTCGGCCTCTCGGCATGCCGGTTCAGTCTTTGATAATGTATTATTCCAGGGAGATCGGCTCAAGCACCTGCGGTGTGATAAATATCAACAGCTCTTTCTTGGAGGTGTCGTTTGTCTCTCCTTTAAAGAGCAGCCCGATAATGGGCAGTTCTCCAAGGAACGGTACCCTGTTGATATTATTTCTTGTCTCTTCTTCAATAATACCGCCGATAACAGAGGTTTCACCGTTTTTCACCAGCACCTCGGTAACAGCTTCCCTAGATGCAATACTGGGGTCTCCCAGCGAGTTGACAATGGAGCCGATAGCATTTCTCTTTACCGAGATCTCCATGTTTACACTGCCGTCAAATGCGATTCTCGGGGTGACTTCAAGGACAAGCTCAATATCTTTGAGTTCTGTTGAAAGCTGGCCTTCATCATCCCGTACCACGTAAGGATACTTTTCACCCTGCCTGATGGTTGCCTTTTTATTATCCATGGTAACAATCTTGGGCCGTGCAATGACCTCTGCGCTTCCAACTGTTTCTCCAATATCCAGCCTCAGATCCAGGTCAAGGGCTGTTCCGCCGAGCCGGCCAAGGGTTATGCCAAAGCCGGCAGCCTGATTCGTTGGCATGTTAACTGCCAGTGATGGGCTTGGTACAACCGCGGTAGACCAGGCAGGTGCATCGCCCGCAGTTGCCGTTGTGTCAAAGAGATTCCGCGCAGACCCGCTATTTACCCCGCTGAGTCCGAAGTGGGTCTTGTCAGACTGGTTTCTGTACGATCCTCCCCACTGTACGCCGAGTCCTTTGGTAAAATCATTGTCCGCCTGTACAATCCGTGCGGAGATAAGCACCTGCGGTGTGGGTTTGTCGAGCCTTCTCACCATGGCACTGATCTCATCTACGCTCTTTTTTATGTCTTTTACAATAAGCACATTTGTCCTGTCTTCTGCCGTTATGCTCCCCCGGTCGGAAACCAGGCCCACTTCCTTGCCCTTGATTGTGGTAGCGATGCTTGATGCCTTGGCAAAGTTAACCGGGAGTACCGAGGTCAACAATGGCTCAAGCTGCTCCTCGGTCTTCTTTGTTTCCAGTTTCCTCTCCTGGGCCTTTTTGATCTTGTCTGCTGGGGCTATGCGTACGACATTACCCATAGCCAATTTACCGAGGTCCTTGCTTTCAAGAACCACATCGAGGGCCTGATCCCATGGCACATCCTTCAGCCGGATGGTGATGTTCCCTTTAACTTCATCCGATGTTACAATATTTAGGCCGCTCACATCGGCGATGATTCTGATAATGTTATGGATATCCGCATTCTGGAAGTCCAGTGTTATGTGTTCTCCGGTATACTGGGGCAGGGCAAGGGACTCTTCGATGATCTCATTTTCGAAGGGTGAAGGCAAGGTCCTTCCGCCTGCACTTGGTGCCCGGACCTCTTTCACAGGTGCTGTTTCATCGGTTTGTGATGCTGGCTGGCTGATCGTCCGGGAAACAGTAGGAACACCTGTATATTCGGACTGTTTTCTTGCCCACTGGGGTATGTCGAAATCCATGATCAGCTGGTCATTGTCCTGTGATACAAAATAGGGCACAACCTGTTTCATGCTGATATCAAAGACCACGTCATCTCCATATTGCCGAGGGAGGATCTGCTTAACGGCTGTTTCGAAATCCTCTGTAATGAAAGGACGGGCAAGAGCTTCGGGGATTTTCGCATTATCTATGCGCAGCGCGAGATTGTCTCCTTCGCGATTGACATCAAAGGATGCCTTTCCGTCAAGGCCGATCTGAAGCCTTGATTTATTGTCAACGTTCATAAAATCCACGCTCTTTATGCTCAATCCGAAAACACATACAGGTGCAGCAAGAAACCCTACAAGCGCCATTAGGATTATGATCTTTTTCATCTTGTTACTCCCCCTCTTCCTTCCTAAGAGACAATACGACTTCTCGTGTAT
This sequence comes from Deltaproteobacteria bacterium, assembly GCA_016934135.1. Taxonomy (GTDB): domain Bacteria; phylum Desulfobacterota; class Desulfomonilia; order UBA1062; family UBA1062; genus DSAD01. Next base: position 10,473 of record JAFGTK010000084.1, read on the forward strand.
TTACGCGTCCCATATAATCTTTGAAGTGCTGTTTTATCGTGACCCCTTTGAGTGAGATCTTAGTGACGATCCCCGAGTTTTCTCCAATAAGCGTTCCCTGAGTTATGATATAGCCCATGCCTGAGGACTCCTGGACAAGGGCCCTGTTCTCCTGTCCCAGGATAATCCCTACGAGTTCAATCTGTGAAAGGGTAATCTTCTGGAGAGGATCTGTAATCTTTGAGGGATCTATCTCGGCCATATTCACAGGTGTGGCAAGCTCAAAGGTCTGAAAAGGATCCCTTGTACCGGCAACGACATACTCCGGTTTCTTTTTTTCTTCCTGTACGAGCACTGGCTTCACCTTTTCCTTTTTCTCGGCTGCGCTCACCTTTGGCTGAGTCGGTGCCGGTGCAGGGCTTTTTTCTCCACCCGAACATGAACACAGGCATATAAGAGACAGTATTATAGCTAAGGAGATGTATTTATTCATTTCTTCTCTCCTTTTTTGGCAGTACCAGTTTTGGAAGTATCAGGATTCGAGTTTTCAATGAACTTGTACGTGATCGCATTGCATGAGGTGTTGAGCCTCATATCGCCAAGATTCTTTTTGGGTGATGAAAGGGTAATATTGGTAATGTTGACGATCCTCGGCATCTTCGATATCTTGTCAAAGAACAGAACAAGATCCTTATAAGTTCCCTCTATCTGCAGATCCACCGGGATCTCCGCATAAAAATTCTTCGGCACCTCGGACTTTGGCTTGAAAAGCGTGAACGTGAGTCCCGAAGCCTTGCCGAGGGCTGAAATGTTTTCCAGAAGTGTGGGTATCTCACTCTTGTTTGGGAGCTGCTTGAGTGCTACATGCAGTTTTGCCCTGGTCTCGTCGAGTTCGGCCTCGTATCTTGGTTTTTCTTTTACAATATCCCTCTTTGCAGACAGTTCTTGCTTCAACTGGGTTAGTTCGGGTTCGATGGCCCTTATATCCGCGAGGACCGGCTTATAGAAGAATTGCCAGTAGATGCCTAATATCGCCCCTAGGATAAGGACGAGGACAAGTACCTTGATAAGGGGTTTTTGTCTTAGAATAATATCAATTACATTCATTTTCCACCTCAGGCCGGCAATTTTATTTTGCACGTGATGGTAAATCGATGATATTCACCCTGCCTCTGTGCCAGCACCAGTTCAACGTTGTCAAAATAAGGAGATGCCTGGAGCTTTTTCATAAACGTTGCGATTGTTGGATTATCTACCGCAACACCGTCGAGTGAGAGGGAGTTTCCTGTATTCTTCAGCGACGTGATCCATGCTTTTTCCGGAATGATAAGGCTCAGCTGGTCCAATACCTCAACCGGACCGCTCTTCTTGGTGTTAAGATCGGTGATGATATCGAGCTTCCGCTCCAGTTCCTGTTTTTGTTTTTTGAATTTTTCAATCTCTCCTGCCTCGGCAGTGAGTTTCTTGATCTCAAGTTTTGTCTGTGTAATCTCCTGCTGGAGCTGATGTTTCTGGCTGTTTACCGATGCCTGAACAAACCATGACAGGATAAATACTAAAGTTACACAAAGGACGAGAAGCACGGCATGTTCAATAAGGGCCTTTCGTCTCAACTCCGATTTTATGGGAAGTAGGTTTATCTTTACCATTTATAATCGGCCCTCCTTAATGCAAGTCCTACTGCCACTGCCATTTGCGGAGCGATGTAGGCCATATATTCCGGGTCAAAGACTTTGTCGTCCCATGTGATATTGTTGAAAGAGTTTGTCATTTCAACAGGTATGTCCATCTGTTTTTCCAGAAGTGATACCAGCCCGGGTATTCTGCAGGATCCTCCGGACATATAAATCCTTTCGATGTTCTCATTTACCATGGTGGAAAGGAAGAAATCCAGGGTTCTGCGTATCTCCTGAACATATGTTTCGGCAGCCATCTTGAATATATAATTGATTCTTTCCAGGTCTATGCCCTCGATATCCGAACCTATCTTGATATTCTCCGCCCGCTCATAGCTTACCCCGAATTCACGTTGAATCCTTTCAGTAAGCTGTCTTCCGCCCATCGAAATATCCCTGGCAAAGATCGACATTCCGTCCTTGAGGATATTGATATTTATCATTGATGCCCCGGCATCCACGAGAGCAACAATTGATTCAGGGGCATCAGGATAGTTGATCTCGTACATGGTCTCAAGGGCGAATACATCGATATCCATGAGCATGGGTTTCAGGCCTGCATTGCGAACAGCCGAAGCGTAATCGTCAACGAGTTCCCTCTTTGAAGCGACAAATAGTACATCCATCATGTCGGAGCGTTCCAGGCTTTCTCCCAGAACAAAAGAGTCCAGATATACATCATTTATATCAAATGGAATGTACTGTTCAGCCTCAATCAGCAGGGTTTCCTGAAGCTCCGACTCGCTCATCAAAGGCAGTTCCGCCTTTTTCACAATAACGGAATGTCCGGATATTGCGGTTGCAGAACCCTTTGTTCGCACCTTGAGATTGTCACTGAGATTTTTTATTGTATCAACCACGGTCTCAGAATCCATGATATCCTTATCAACAATACATTCAGAGGGTATGAGCCCAAGCCCGATGGACTTCAGTTCGTATCCACCGCGAACCTTTGCTATATCCACCATCTTAATGGATTGTGATCCGATATCCAGTCCTAATAACGTTTTTTTCTCAAAAAACATCAAATCACCCCGTGATCATTTCTTTGTCTTTTTGAATACGACGATTAAATCCCCTGGTTTCACAAGATTCATTTCCTGTATTATCACATGCTCTATATAGGCCATGTTTTCTCTGAGCATATACGCTTCCTGAGTTAGTGCGATATTCTTCTTCTGCAAAGATGCATTGTTCTCCTTTAAGTTCAAGAATTCCTGATGCAGCTGATACCCTCGTATAAGGCCCTTTTCCCCGGGTACAGTAAATATCACCACAAGGGTTATTACTACAATGAAGCCCAATACGATGGAACGTGAGATATTCATCACTTTTAGTATATCCTAATAGTAATGTGTTATCATTAAAAATCAAATCCTTTATAAACATAGCCTCTCTATCGGGACAAATAAAACTATTCTTTAAAAAATATTGTATATTGTCGGAACAATAACAGATTGAAATGAAAATCGAGAAGAAAAAGACGAGGTAATTTCATAATGGGTATAGTGTGCATATTGATTGTTTCGTTACGGAAACTTTAAAGAAAAAAGAGATAAGCAATTGTAATTAAATAGATAATCTCTGAAACAGCCTTTTTACGAATCATGAGTCGGTAAACCCTGTCATACCTTTGCCAAAGATGTCCAATTACCTGAACCATCTCAAACGCATGCCGAAGGCCACTCCCATGAGGAAGCCTCCGATATGCGAGAACCATGCAACACTCGTATGACTGTTAATGCTCAGATATCCATTCGCCCCCTGAAGTGTAAACCAGACAAGGATAAAGACCACTGATGGTATCTCGATTATTTCGATAAAAAAAAGCAGTGGGATGATGGTAAGAATCTTTGCTTTCGGATTCAGGATAAGATAGGAGCCCATTATAGCTGCAATTGCACCTGATGCGCCCACAACCTGTATGGAAGATGTTGGATAGAAGATTGTGTGTACATAGAACGAGACAAAGACAGCACAGAGATACAGAAGTATATAGCGCATTATCCCTATGTTTTTTTCCACTGCTGGCCCGAATACGGAAAGAAAGATCATGTTGCCGAAGAGGTGAATATACCCTGAATGCATGAATCCAGAGACCAGGATGGACCAGTGAATACTTAAGATATTGCCGGTTCCTTTTGTCAGGTACCTATAGATATCATGAGGACTTACACTGAATAGCTGAAAGATCTGTTCGCCAATATGTATTTCCTCGAGAAACATGCCGAAATTGATGAGGATGATCAGTGCAGTTGCCGGGGCGAATCCGCGCGATACACTTGTATCCCGTATAGGGATCATACCTTATGCTTCCTCAGCATTCGGGAAAATGAATACAGTCATACCCTTACTGGATTGTTTTTGTATCGATCCAATGTAGATATCAGGGAAGTCCTGCGCAGTCATTTTCTCCTCCATGTCAATCCGTTATTGTTCCTGGAATAATTGCGATATGTACCATGTATATATATGTATGTGCAAGATGATCAGAAGGGAGGATAACACAAAGGGATCCTCTCTGTCAGGACTCAACACCTTGCAGAATAAGAGTTTTTGCTCTATAGGTCAGATGCATGAAGTATATGGGAACTATTCTTATTATATACGAAGACTTTCAGGTGAACATATGATTATCGAACGGTTTATTACCATGTATATGAAACACAAGACATCCCAGTACCTTACCTTTGAAAACAGCAGTGATATAGATGCACCCGAGGCTCCTTCCGAATCGATTCATCTGTATGTTCATATCCCTTTTTGTGAACAGCTATGCCCCTACTGCTCGTTTCACCGGTTTGTTTACGATGAGGACGCAGCCAGAGAGTATTTCCATGCACTTAAGAAAGAGCTTGTGATGTATCATGATCTTGGGTTCCGGTTCTCCGGGGTCTATATCGGAGGTGGGACCCCTACAATCCACATGGAAGAACTTATCAAAGTGATCAACCTTATCCAGCAGCTGTTTTCCCCGGATGAAATCTCAATCGAAACCAACCCTGACCGGCTGGATAAAGACACCCTGGTCCGGCTTGCCGAAAATGGCGTGGGGAGGGTTTCTGTGGGGATACAGAGTTTTAACGACGATATCCTGGCAAGCATAGGCAGATATGAAAAGTATGGCAGCGGGGACCTGCTTCAAGAAAGACTCCTCAATGCAAAAGGATATGTCAACACATTGAACACGGATATGATTTACAATTTTCCTACGCAAACCCCTTTTATGATGGAGTCTGATCTTGAGATATTGAAACAGATCCGGCCAGACCAGATAACATTCTATCCCCTCATGATCTCCGATGCTACACGCAGCAGGATGGAACACCTTATGGGAAAGGTGAGTTACTCAAAAGAACAATTGTTCTACAAGATGATTGTCGAACATCTTCAGGGGTTCTATGAGCCGAGTTCTGCATGGTGTTTTTCCAGGAAGGATTCCCCCATGATCGATGAATATATCGTAACAGGCAATGAGTATGTCGGTGTCGGAAGCGGTGCATTCGGTCTGGTAAATGGGGCGATCTATGCCAACACGTTTTCTCTCAAGCAGTATATCGGGCGTATCGATCAGGGGATGCTGCCTTTGTCCGCAAGAAAGATCTTTTCTAAAAAAGAGATGGTAAGATATGCATTTCTCATGGATCTCTTTGGGCTGTCTCTGGATATAAAGGCATTCAGGCAGAGATTCGGGTCCTCTTTGACTTCCCTGCTTGCCATGGAATGTCTGTTCTTCGCTCTGGCAGGAGGAATCCGTTTTAATGCAGGCAGAATAGATCTTACTCTGCGCGGGCAGTACTACTGGGTAATCATGATGAGGGAATTCTTTATCGGGGTTGATAACTTCAGGGACCTGAGCAGGGAAGCGGCAGGGATTCAGCTGTAGTTGCCGTGAACAGATAGACGCAAGTATCTTCCTGCTTGATAAAACAAGGTTTGTGCACAATTGCGGCAAATCAATGTTGAACGGTTTGTTGACTGCAGATCGTTCCTGGAAGTCAGAGGCTATATTATGAGGCCTCGGCGTCAAGCCTCTCTATAAGGAAGTCGATCTCTCTTTTAACCTTGAGGTTCTGAGTATACATGGACTCGATGGTCTCGAGGGAATGTATTATTGAAGAGTGTTTTCGGCCGAAGGCATTGCCTATGGTCTGCAGGGGTTCTTTTGTATAGCGTCTGCACAGGAAAATCGCTACCTGCCTTGGATAGACGACCTCTTTTTTCCTTGAAGGAGAGATCATCCTGTCCTTGGTAATGCCAAAGTTCTTTGCCACGAAGTCCTGTATATAGGGCGTTGTTATCTTCTGCTGCTTGTCAAGAGTTCCCTCAAGGAGTTCCTTGGCGAGATCAAGGGTTACATCTCTTTTCATCAGCGAACTCATAGCTGTAATGGTCATGACGGCGCTCTCTAACTCCCTTATGCTGCTGACAATATTTGTGCTGATGAATTCCACCACATCATCTGGCATGGCGATATCGTTTTTTTTCGCCTTATGTCTTACGATCTTTGCGCGAGTGGGGTTGTCCGGTCTTTTGAGGTCTATGACAAGCCCGGAAGAGAAACGCGACCTCAAGCCCTTGTCTATCTGGGTCATTGATGTAGGCGGCCGGAAACCGGAAAGGATTACCTGCTTGCCTGCGCTCATGAGATCATCGAGTACATGGCACAGTTCCATCTGGGTTTTTTCCTTGTTCTTGAACAGGTGTACGTCATCGATGAAGAAAATGTCCAGGCTGGAACTGGTATAGGCTTTCTTGAAGCTGCTCAGACAGTTGTTCCGTATGGAATGGACATAGTCCTGAGAAAAGTCCCTGGCTGTTGTATATTTAACCATGATCTTTGACTTTGACCGTAATGCCTTATTCCCGATAGCATGGGCTATATGGCTCTTTCCGAGCCCGATATCGGAATAGAAGTACAGAGGGTTGTATTTCCTGATGTCTTCATCCGAAACAGCGAGTGCGGCCTCATAGGCAAATGCATTGCATCTTCCCACGATGAATTCGTCAAAGGTGAAGTTGAAGTTAAGCCCGTTCGTTACTGACGGTGCGCTCAGAGACGGCAGTGTCATCTGGATCGGTTTTTCTGGAACATCCTGTCTGTAAGAAGGTTTTTTCATGGAACTCACGCAGAAGTGTACGTCCACGGATCGCTGGGTGGTAGACCGGATGCACTGGGCGATGATGTCTTTGTACTGCCTGCTCAGGTATTTCTGTGAAAAAATACTCGGGCAGGAAATAATGACCGTTCCATCCTCCTCAGTAATGTCTATCTGTTCAATAAGTGCCCTTTCTGATGCCCCGGGAATCGTTGACAGAATAGATTCCTTTATTAATTCAATGTGATCCACATAAACCCCCAAGTAAAAAAATGCTACAGAATCAACGCATCCCATATTGATCTGAATGCATGAGAAGGTCAAACGCCAAAGGCCGCGATTACAGCCATCCATGTTAATTTTATGTAAAGAGCAATTACGACAATAATATTATTATGATAAAATCAAGAACCCCATATATACTGCATTTGTAAGACAGTAAGTGGGAGTGTGTTCTTTCCTTGATTCCGAATAATTGTCTACATTTTGTAGATAACTCAAAGCTTTGAATATCTCCATCTTTCTTTAAAATCTCTTAATTTTCTGGTAGAGGTGCATATATTCCTGTGCTGATATCTCCCAGCCGACATTTTTTTTCATGGCATTATTCCGCATAGATATAACAAGCTGTTTTTCCTGAGTGAATATTCTATGAGCCTGAAGAACACTTGACAGCATAGCATCCTTATTCGGAGAACTCACTCTCAGACCGCATGGGTTGTCGCCCTCTCCGAGTGCCTCTACCGTATCTTTGAGCCCGCCAACACTTGTTACTATTGGTATGGTCCCGTATCGCATGCTGATCATCTGGTTCAGCCCGCAAGGTTCAAATGCCGAGGGCATGAGGAAAAAATCGGAACCTGCCTCAATGATGTGGGCAAGGCCTTCGTCGAACCCGATATGGATGCCCAGCTGACCAGGGTATAGAGACGACATTTTCAGGAGTTCTTTTTCATGGCGTGGATGACCGTTTCCCAGGATCACAATCTGAGATCCTGTCTTAGCCAGTTCAGGGATGACATCGACAACCATGTCGATACCCTTCTGCTCCACTAGCCGGCCGATCATGCCGAAAACAGGATGATCACCCTGATCGAGAGAAAACCTCTTCTGCAGATCTTTCTTGCACTGCATCTTCCCGGACATATCATCGCAGGAATAGGGCTGTGCAATGAGTCTGTCCTGGAGAGGATTCCAGACCGCAGTGTCAATCCCGTTGATAATCCCGGTGAGCTTGTGGGAAACCGATTTCAAAAGACCATCGAGACCTGCCCCGAATTGAGGGGTCTGTATCTCCAGCGCATATGAAGGGCTTACTGTATTTATCATGTCTGAAAAGGCAATACCGCCCTTCAATACATTGATATTACCAAAGAATTCCATATAATCAGGGCGAAGGAATTCCTCGGGAAGCAGGAGAATCGGCCATGCAGAGGAATTGAAAATACCCTGGTATGCGAGGTTATGAATCGTGAACAAGGTTGCCAGCGAATCTATTCCGAGCGCCTTGATATAGGCTGGTATAAGTGCGGACTGCCAGTCATTGCAGTGAACCAGGTCAAAGGGACCGAGAAGAGAGAGCATCTCTATGCAGGCCCTGCTGTAGAATGCAAAGCGTTCAAGATTATCGGGATAGTCCTTTCCTGCGTAGGAATACAGACCGTCACGACCAAAGTAGGTGTTGTTTTCAATGAAATATGTGTGTTCATAGGCAAAGACCCGGCCCGAGGAGATGCCATGGCCTGAAAGAAAAGAGATATCAGATACATGCTTCATGGGAATACCTTTTTCCCTGATACTTTTATAAAGAGGCATTACCACACGGCAGTCGATCCCTTGTCTGATGAGTTCCTGGGGCAGGGCTGAACTGACGTCCGCCAGTCCGCCGGTCTTTGCGTATTCAGCCACCTCGGATGAGCAAAAGAGTACTTTCATTGCCTCGATAATAACAGAAGATAAAACCGGTAGTAAAGCACCATAAATAGTTACGGTTTGCTTTTATCCCTATGATGTTTTATGGTGATTTCATGAATAGAGAAGAATTTGAACATTCCCTGAAGGAATTCGAGATAACGATTAGAAAGCGCCTTCCGTCAATGATCAATATCTACCTTGCCAACAGGGGGAACCGGGAACAGGAGACCGCATTCAATCATCTTGTGGAGACCCTGCAGAGGCAGAAGAAGGTTCTTCTGAAAGACGTATCAAAGGTTGCACGGCATGAGCAGAAGGTAAGATACTTTAATGCAATGTATAACATGGACTCGCAATTGAGGAGCATGAACAACAAGGATGCTCATCAAAAGCATATGAAATTTCGACACCATCGTATCAGCGCACCTCTGGTCTATGATATCGGAGAAGGTCCGGAAACCGGTGATCTTCTCAATGTCAGTGAAGACGGGATCCTTCTGAAGACCATGGAGAAGATCTCGGCAGATCATGAGGTCAAGATGTCCGTATCCGGGAAAACAGCAAGAGGAAAGGCCATGTGGTCTATCACCGACAGCAGCGGCCAGGCGGAGACCGGGGTAAAACTGATGGAAACCTCCGAGGATTTTCTCAAGGAACTCAAAAAACAGCTAAAAAAAGAGACCGATCCCGACGCGTGATATTATGAAATTTGCCATAACCACCCTCGGCTGCAAGGTTAACCAGTATGAGGGGCAGCGTATCAAGGAAGCACTTCGATCTCATGGCCATACTGAACAGTCATTTTCAAGGCCGGGCGCCCATTGTTATATCATCAATACCTGCACTGTCACTCACCGCTCCGATGCCGATGCAAGAAAACTGATACGCGCTGCGCTCAGATCTGACGGAAGGGTTGTTGTTACCGGATGTCAGGCAGCTGTTTATCCTCAAGATATCAGAGGATTGTCGGACAGGATAGAGGTAGTCCTTCCAGAAGATATTGCCCGTCATTTCGGCGCCTGTATGCCCGGAGGCATTACAGAGTTCAAAGGACATTCACGGGCATTTGTAAAGGTGCAGAGTGGATGCGACAATTTCTGTTCATACTGTGTGGTCCCCTTTGCAAGAGGAAAGCCCTGGAGCCGGCCATGGGCCGATGTTGTTGCAGAGATCAATACCCTTGCAGAAAAAGGATATAACGAGGTTGTTCTCTGCGGTATCAATATCGGGCTTTATGTTGGAGGCATCACTTCTTTACTGCACAGGATCCTTGCTCATACATCCATACCGAGGATCAGGATCAGCTCCATCGAGCCTTGGACCGTAACAGATGAACTCATAGATATTGTGGTGAGCGAACCGAGGATATGCAGGCACCTGCACCTGCCTCTTCAGAGCGGCTCCGACAGGATCCTTTCGTCTATGGGGAGACCTTACGATGCCGCATATTTTGAAAATCTTGTTCGCAATATCAGGAAATCCTCGGCAGATATCGCAATCGGCTCTGATGTCATGGTCGGCTTTCCAGGAGAAGATCAGCAGTGTTTCCAGGAGACGTATTTTCTGATTAAGAGCCTTGATATAACCTATCTCCATGTTTTTCCGTATTCGGCAAGGCAAGGTACCAGGGCTGCTGTCATGGCAGGGCAGGTGGATGCATCAGTGAAAAAGGAAAGGGCCTTCATGCTCAGGAATCTTTCTCTTGCAAAGAAAGATGCTTTTATTCGATCACGTCTGGGTCTGTTGGAAGATGTAGTTGTTACACATGCAGGGCCGGGTCTGTTCAGTGGAATCACCTCGAACTATCTGAAGATACAGGTGCCAGGCTCGGCCTGTGTGAACGATCTGAAAAGGATACGCCTGGCCGACTATACCGGGAAAACAATAATCGGGAGCCTCGGTGGATAATTCCGGAATCATACATGCACTCATTGAGATTGCAGACGGGCTTGAATTTCTTGATGATAATCCTTTCAAGATCCGGGCATACCGCAAGGCTGCACAATCGATTGCATCGCTTGATGTTCCTGTATCCGAACTGATCGACAACGGGGAGATCTCCCGGATTGAGGGTGTGGGAAAGGCAATTGCCGCAAAGATCGAGGCCTGGGTGAAACTGGGCGATTTTCTGGCACTGGAAAAGATTCGCAGCCAGGTCCCATCCGGCCTGGAAGAACTGGTCAAGGTGCCCGGGCTTGGTATCAAACGTTTGCGGCTGCTCAGGGATCAGCTCGGGATAGATACCCTTGACGACCTGCTTGATGCCTGCAGGCAGGGAAGGCTTTCCGGAATAAAGGGTTTTCCCGAAAAGAATATCTCCAGACTCGCAGGTTCGATTGAACAGGTTATTGGATATAGGGGTAAATATCTCATTAATGTATCGCTGGATCATGCAAAGGAAATTCAAGGCAGGCTCAAAGGGGCAGGGCTGAATGCCGAGATCACCGGCGAATGCCGTAGGACAATGGAAGTAATCACTGCAATTGAGGTGCTGGTAGAGAAAACCGGGCAGACTCATGAAATGATCCGGAAATGTCTCGGGGATAAGGCTTCAGACATCGGTAACCATACTGTTATGGTGCCCTCGCTTGAAAAGAAACCCCCTGTTTTCTGCCGCATAGTAGACAAGGAGGATTTTCCCCTGGCCCTGTTTCTTTCGACCGGTTCGAAGGGGCACATCGATCGTATGAAAGGTATTGCCCGGCAAAAAGGTATGCTCCTTGAGGAAACAGTGATATCTTCAGAAAATGGCCCCGTGGCCATAAGAGACGAGAAGGATATATACGAGGTCCTTGGACTGCCGCACATCCCTCCTGAAATCAGAGAGGAGTCGGCAGAAGTCTTTTATTCCCGGGATTATGTTATCCCGACACTCATCGTAAACGATGACATAAATGGGACCCTCCATAATCACACCATGTATTCTGACGGGAAAGCCCCGCTGTCCGAACTGGTGAAAAGGGCAAGAGATATGGGGTATGCATGGATAGGGATATCGGATCACAGCCAGAGTGCATACTATGCAGGGGGCATGGGCATAGACGATGTGAAAAAACAGTTCAATGAGATTGATGACCTGGGCAGGAGTATTGAAGGGATCACCATATTCAAGGGCATTGAATCCGATATCCTCAAAGACGGGTCACTTGACTACCCCGATGAGGTGCTGGCGAGATTTGATTTTGTTATAGCAAGCATCCATTCTTATATGGATATGGGTATGGCAGAGATGACACAGAGGATTATACGGGCATTGAAAAATCCATTCACAACGATTTTTGCTCACCCATCGGGCAGGCTTCTCCTTTCCCGTGAGCCCTATGAGGCGGACATGAACCTTATACTGAATGAGGCATTGCATAACCGGGTCATTATTGAACTCAATGCCAATCCCATGAGGCTTGATATAGACTGGAGATACATACCGGGGTTTGTCCAGGGCGGAGGAATGATCTCCATCGGCCCCGATGCCCACTCGCTTAACGGGCTTTACGATATGAACTATGGGGTAATGATGGCACGCAAAGGGCTTGTATCTGCTGATAGTTGCCTGAACACCTATGATGTCGAAAGAGTAAGAGGAGTATTTTCCCGAAAATGGTAATAGAATGCAGCAGTATATCATATCAATACGATCTGCCCGGAGATGAACCGGTTATCCGGGATATAAGTCTTACTGTCACTCAGGGCGAGAAGATAGCAGTGATAGGGCCTGCAGGTTCGGGAAAGACCACGCTGATTCAGTTGCTCGATGCCTTGATTCTTCCCACAAGGGGCGATATCTTTTATGACGGTATATCTGTTCGCTCTCTGCTCAAAGCAAAAAAGCTTCCTTCGATCAGGCGACGCATAGGGGTCCTGTTTCAATTTCCGGAACACCAGTTTTTTCATGAAAGTGCCTATGAGGAATTAAGCTTTGCAGTGAAGAACTTTTTCCCTGCCGAAACCGAAGAGATTGAGGCTCGAGCCAGAATAATAATGGGGCGGTTTCATCTGGATCTGGACAAGCTCAAGGATATCTCTCCTTTCAACCTGAGTTCCGGGGAAAAGAGAAAACTGGCACTGGCTTCCGCCCTGATGACCTCGCCCGAGGTGCTCATCCTGGATGAACCTACAGCAGGCATGGATGCCCTGGGAAGAAAGGAGCTGATCAAGATAATCTCATCCCTTACAGAAACCACGGTAATCCTTGTCACCCATAATCCAGAAGACTTCCTCGGCATTGTGGACAGGGTCGTGGGGATCTCCCAGGGATCAAAGGTTATTGATACGGCAAGGGATAAACTTGTTGATCATCTCGAGTCAATGGAAGAATCAGGCATTGTTCCGCCGCTGGTACTCTCTGTACAGCGCTGGCTTATAGATGCCGGATGTAAGATGGA
>JAFGTK010000009.1 GCA_016934135.1 Deltaproteobacteria bacterium
CTCTACGGGAAGACAGGCATCGAAGAACTGCGTGTCTTCAAAAGACCTGGGATTTACCCTGTCAGATTTCACCAGCTCATCGACAAAGGCATAGTACAGGTCCTTGTCGAGCGGGCAGTTGAGATAATCAGTGCTTTGAGGGTCCCATCTGGATCCGAAGAATGCATGTTCCATATCTATACTTTCTGCATCGACAATGGGAGAGATTGCATCGTAGAAGAAAAGCCTGCCGGTTCCGGTGATGTCTGCGAGGTGCGAGGCAAGGGCATCAGATGTGAGCGGGCCGGTGGCTATTATGGTGGGGATGCCGGGTTCTATCCGGGTGAATTCCTGCCTGTGAATCTCAATGAGATGGTGTGACCGGACAATATCTGTCAGTGTCTGAGCAAAGGCATCGCGGTCAACTGCAAGGGCCTTGCCTGCCGGAACCTTTGTCATTTCTGCCGCCTTCAGCACCACCGAGCCGAGCTCGGCCATTTCCTTTTTCAGCAGTCCATGGGCTGTAAGGGGATCGGTTCCTTTCAGCGAGTTGCTGCATACGAGTTCGCCCAGCAGATCTGTCTGGTGCGCAGGCGTTGATTTGACGGGACGCATCTCATACAGGTCAACCCCGATTCCACTTTGTGCAAGATGGTATGCTGCCTCGACACCTGCGAGACCGCCGCCTGCCACCGAGACCCTAGGTGGTCTCATAATCGCATTCAGGGTTGGGGCACAGCTCTTTGCCGCCCTTTTTGACGAGGAAATCCGCTTGGCACTTCGGGCATTTCTTTTCGACGGGTTTTGTCCAGCTGATAAATGAACATTGGTTTTCCGTACAGGAATAGTACATCTTTCCCCGTTTCGATCTCTGCTGCACAATCTCACCCGTGCATCCGGGCACAGGACATTTAAGTCCCAGCGGATAGGGCTGAATATTTTTGCACTTCGGGTAATTGCTGCAGGCCAGAAAAGGACCGAATCTGCCATGACGGATCACCAGTGGAGATCCGCACTTGTCGCATTTCTTGTCAGTGACCTCGGTCTTGTTTATGGGCTGTGTATTTTTACACTCGGGATACCTGCTGCAGGCCAGGAACGCTCCGAACTTGCCTCGTTTCATGATCATGGGTGAACCGCATTTTTCACAGACCACATCGGTAGGTTCCGCTTCGGGCTGCTCCACTACCCTGATCGAACCGTTTTCATCCCTGATGAATTCCTTTGTGTTCTTGCAGTCGGGGTAGCCTGAGCATCCGAGAAAATGCCCGTTCTTTCCAAGTTTTATCAGAAGTTCCTTGCCGCATTTTTCACACGTGATTCCCGACGGCCTGTTGACTGCACGCAGATTTTCCATCTGGTTCATGGCAAGTTCGTGTTCTGTGTTGTACGTCTCGTAGAATGAACTCATGGCCTTGCAATAATCACTCTGGCCTTCTTCCAGATTGTCCAGGGAGTCTTCCATCTTGGCTGTGAAGCCGATGTCCAGGATATGCGGATAGTGTTTCACAAGCAGGTCGTTCACATCCCTGCCAAGTTCGGTGGGGATGAAGGTTCTCTGTTCTAGTTTTACATATCCCCTGTCCTGGATCGTGGAGATTATGGGGGCATAGGTGCTGGGCCTTCCGATTCCTTTTTCTTCAAGCTCCTTGATCAGGCTTGCCTCTGTATAGCGTGCGGGAGGTTGAGTGAAATGCTGTTTGTCGGTTATGTCTTCAAGAATGAGCCGGTCTCCTTCGGTGATGGAATCGGGCAGGAGTGCATCGGTATCTTTATCATCGGGTACACGGTATGCCCTTAAAAAGCCGTCAAACTTCATGATCGAACCGTTTGAGCGCAGCCCTACCTCGCCTGCCGAGACGTCCACCACGGTCTGGTCAAAGGCTGCAGAGTTCATCTGGGATGCGATAAACCGCTTCCAGATAAGGTCATACAGGGCATACTGGTCTTTTGAGAGGAAAGACTTCACGCCCTCAGGGGTGTTGGCCAAGTCCGTAGGCCTGATGGCTTCGTGTGCCTCCTGAGCGGATTTTTTGGCCTTGTATTGTCTGGACTTTTCCGGAAGGTAGTCCTTTCCGTATTCCGCAGGGATAAAGTCCCGGGCCTGTTTTATGGCTTCACCGGATACAACCGGAGAATCTGTTCTCATATATGTTATAAGACCGGATATCTCATTTTTGCCGATGGCGATCCCCTCGTAGAGCTGCTGGGCGATCATCATGGTCTTCTTTGCAGAAAAACGAAGCCTGGTCGATGCTGCCTGCTGAAGGGTCGAGGTTATGAACGGAGGAAGAGGGTGCTTATACCTGACCTGTTTCTTGATCTTGTCTATAATGATTTCCTGAGCTTGTTTAATGGCATCGACTATTGCCCTGGCAGTTTCTTCATCAGGGATCTCTTTGGGATTTACCACCTTTGTAGTGAACGTCTCCCCTGTTGAAGTCTTAACAGCGACATCGATGGTCCAGTATTCTTTTGGGACAAATTGCTCGATTTCCTCCTGGCGCATGCAGATGAGACGCACGGCAACAGACTGCACCCTTCCGCCCGACAGACCCCGTCTTACCTTTCTCCACAGCAGAGGGCTCATGGTGTACCCCACAATCCTGTCCATCACCCTCCTTGCCTTCTGTGCTTCATAGAGGGATCTGTTTAACTGCTGGGGATGTTCCAGTGCCTCCTGAATGGCCTTTTTCGTGATTTCGTGAAAGATAATGCGGCCCACTGTTGAATCGGGTTTTTTCAGTTCCTCCGCAACATGCCATGCTATGGCCTCGCCTTCACGGTCAGGGTCGGATGCCAGGTAGATATGATCAGCCGACGATGCCTTGCTTCGGAGTTTCTTTACGATATCCCGCTTGTCGGGTTTAACCTTATAGTTCGGTTCAAAACCGTTCTCTATATCAACACCGAGTACGCTCTTAGGCAGGTCCTTGATGTGCCCCATGGTGGCCTCGATCTCATAGTCCTTTCCAAGATATCTCTTAATGGTGCGTGCCTTTGTAGGCGACTCAACGATTACCAGCGATTTACCCATCTTTGCTCCTTGAAATGAATCTGTTTCCTTCTACCTTTATGATTTCACCTGAGAGTTCCAGCATGCTTATTTTAGGTATGAGCTTCACGGCAGTAATATTAAGCTCTTGTGCGATATCTTCAATACACATTGCCCTGCCTGTACAGAGATTGATGATATCGTTGCCGCTTTCGCACGCTCTTTCGGTATCTTTGATGAATCCCTTTATCTGTGGTGCGATCTCCATGATCACATCTTGTGCATCCCTGACCAATATGGCCCCTTGACGGATGAGGTGATGAGGTCCCTGCGACCTGATATCGGTAACCGCACCAGGGACAGCCATTACCATCTTTCCCTGTTCCCCTGCCTGGCGCGCAGTAATGAGCGCGCCAGATTTGCCGGCCGCCTCGATTACAACGACTGCCGTTGAAAGCGCGGAAATAATCCTGTTCCTCCTCGGAAAGTTTCCGGCCTCCGGCGGGGTGCCGGGCGGGAATTCCGAAATGACCGCACCTTTTTGCACTATCTGTTCGGACAACCCTGCATTTTCCGGCGGATAGATAATGTCGAGACCGGAACCGAGGACACCTGCAGTCTTTGCTATACCTTTCAGCGCCCCCTTGTGAGCACAGGTATCGATGCCGCGCGCCATCCCCGACACTACCGATATGCCGCTGATGCTGAGATCACGAGCCATGCGATGTGCCATTTCCTTTCCATAGTGCGATGGAGACCTTGTTCCAACAATGGCAACAGCAGGCTGGAGATCATCGATCGATCCCCTGATATATAACGCCACAGGGGGATCCGCTATATGTCTTAATGCCTCTGGATATGACGGGTCGCCCATGCCGATTACCGTTGCCCCAAGCCTGTCAAGGCAGGCCGAAACCTTTTCTATCGCTTCACTGTCAACGCCTTTGGCAAGGCTTTTTGCCTGGGCAGTATTCAGTATGCCCATTTCTTTGATCCTGGATACCGGGGCAGCGAGTATGTTCTCAGGGGTCTTGAAGATCTCCAGAAGCTTCCTGGCTGTTATAGGCCCGATATTGGGAATGAGATCCAGGCTGATCCACGCCTTTGTATGATCCATTAAATCTACCATATCTTAGAATTTGGCAAGGTATCGGAACTGGATACTTTCTGTCAAGAAGGTTTATCTTCAAAAAGATTCACCCTGCATCTGAACGATACTCTATCCAAGACGGACATGTCACACTCGGGAAATCAACATTGAGTGGATAACCTGTTTATTTACATTGAGTTTTTTTTAAAATATTTTTTCATGAATACCGATAAAGTGAGATATTTGAATTTAAGGGGGTTGGAAAAATGAAATTTACCTTGCGATGGTCTTTCATGTTAAGCCTGTTGGTCTTGCTTGGATTCTCGAACAGCATGGGCATGAATGTCAGCTTAACAGCGGGTGCAGGTTTTTTGGACGGACATATTCAAAAGGAAGTCAGCGATACCTATGTCAATACGGACGGAACACCCGGTGATCAGGTCGTATCGCATGAAGTCCGTTTCCCGGCAGATTCCAATGCAGCCTCTGTGCGGGCAGAGACAGAGATAGGCAGGTTCAAGCTGACCCTTGATGCAACCAGGAATATGAACAAGGGCTCCGGAAGGATCAAGGAAGGTATCTGGGAAGTATCCAATTGAGCATGCAGTGAGGAAATCTACTCGGTGAGTAGATCAGAATACAAGGCATTGCTCCTCGATGCAAAAGCAGGATATTCGGTTTATACTGAGAAAGACAGTACGTTCTGGGTCGGCCTGGGCTATTCAAGCCTCGATCTCGAATATGACGTCTCGGATTTGAACAGGGTATACGTGTCTCAGGTATATCCGGGAGCAGCAGGGAATGTGTTCGGCGATTACAGGACGTATGAGGCAACCTATAAGATGCCTTATCTTGGCGCATGGTTCGACATGAAGTATAAAAAAATATTCACCGGCAGCGTAGGTATCGGATGGTCGCCTGTTGTAAAGACAGACAGTGAAGACCATTTCATCAACTACGATACCCTGTACGAAGCCGAGGGTAAGGGAAACGCCTATATGATAGAGATCAAGGGCGATTATCATTTTGCCAGGATATTTACAGTCGGCATGAGTTTCAATTACACCAAGATCAATACTCATGGTGAGGAGGAACAATACGATTCATATGCCCTTACAAGGACTATCGACTACAGAGACTATACAGAGGTAATGCGGACCCTCATTAATATAGGGATCTCATTCTAGGTACCTTTTCCATATCCATACTATTGAGTATGAGAGATTGTCCCTTGTTTCAGGGATGTGAGTGAATCACGGCATGTAATATTATCAAGGGTGGTTTTTCCGGATTGTCCCGGTGTATTTCGTTTGGAAACATCCAGAAAAGTCTTGACAGAAAAAACCTATCTATAGATATAATGCCCGCCATGTCTCAAAGAACATTGGAAGTTCCGGCCTATTATTTTTTTACCTTTTTTAAGGAGTGGATGCTTCGCCCATAGGCCAGGGTCCTGACTGAGGAAGATAAAGGCCGTGGGCAAAAGCCATGGCCTTTTTTTTATATCTGCACAAGGGGAACTACGATGAAGAAGATGTTAAGTGGAAATGAGGCGATTGCCAGGGGGGCGTATGAGGCAGGGGTCTCTTTCGCTTCCGCCTACCCGGGCACACCAAGTACCGAGGTGCTTGAAACCATTGCAAAAGAGTATCCTCTGATCCATGCGGAATGGACACCTAACGAGAAGGTCGCCCTGGAAGTGGCAGCAGGTGCATCCTATGCCGGTGCCAGGACCATTGCAGTAATGAAGCACGTCGGGGTCAATGTTGCGGCGGACCCTCTCATGACATTGCCCTATACACTTATCAGGGGAGGGCTTGTCCTTGTGAGTGCCGATGATCCGGAGCTGTTTTCTTCACAGAACGAGCAGGATAACAGGCATTACGCACGTTTTGCAAAGATACCCATGCTGGAGCCCTCGTCCTCTCAGGAGGCAAAAGATTTCATGATCGAGGCAATCAGGATCTCAGAGAAGTATGAAACCCCTGTGATGCTCCGGACAACGACGAGGATCTCACATTCCATGGGTGTCGTAGACCTTGGCGGGGCTGCAGAGCAGAAGGAACCCACAATAGAAAGGCATCCTGCGCAGTGGGTCATGCTTCCTGCCAATGCACGCAGGCGTCATCCGGTCATTGAAGAGCGCATCCGCTCGTTGAGGGCATACTCGAACACCTCTTCACTCAACAGTATGGAGATGGCTGACACATCTATAGGCATCATATCTTCGGGGGTTGCCTATCAATATGCGCGGGAGGTGTTTCCCGAGGCCTCATTCCTGAAGCTCGGCATGCCATATCCGCTCCCTGATGAAACCATCAGGGATTTTGCTGCAAAGGTCGATGAACTCTGGGTAGTCGAAGAGCTTGACGGGTTTATCGAAGAACAGGTAAAGGCCATGGGCATTGCCTGTCATGGAAAGGACAGGCTTCCCCTGTGCGGGGAACTTAACCCCGATATTATCAGAAATGCCATAACCGGAAATGCCCCAGAGAGCATCAAAGAGCATGTACTGCCGGGAAGGCCGCCGAGCATGTGTCCTGGGTGTCCTCACCGAAGCCTGCTGTGGGCGCTCAAGAGGAGCAAGTGTTTTATAGCAGGAGATATCGGATGCTATACCCTGGGGTTTCTTCCGCCTCTGGACGCTATCGATACATGTTTATGCATGGGCGCCGGCATAAACCATGCCCATGGCATGTCCAAGGTCTTCGGCGCGGGAAAAGAAAAGATTGCAGCGGTCATCGGAGACTCGACCTTTTTCCATTCCGGCATTACCGGGCTTGCCAACCTGGCATACAATAACGGCGCTGCCGTGATCGTGATCCTCGATAACAGGACAACCGCCATGACCGGGTCGCAGAACCATCCGGGCACCGGCATAACCATCAGGGGCGAGCAGACAACCCATCTGGATCTGGAACAGCTTGTCAGGGCTCTGGGTATCACCTGGGTGCGGACCATCGACCCGTACGATGTAAAGAATACAAGGAAAGAGATCAGGGAGGCACTTGAATATAAAGGCCCTGCCGTGATTATCTCCAAGGCACCGTGTGTGCTGCTGAAATCCAGGGCCGTATCCGGCAGAAAGCTTTATGTGGATCCTGACATTTGCACGGGGTGCAAGGTGTGCATCGGGCTGGGATGCCCGGCGATCGAGTTCAAGGATGAAAAGGCATCCATCAATGATATGTGTGTCGGGTGCGGCGTCTGCTCTGACCTGTGCGGTGTGAATGCGATTGGAGGTGAGAAATGAATGTGTTGATGACCGGTGTGGGCGGGCAGGGGATTATCCTTGCCTCTGACATGCTTTCCGAGGTGATGATGCGTTATGGGTGTGATGTCAAGAAATCAGAGATCCATGGCATGGCGCAGAGAGGGGGAAGTGTGATGTCGCATGTCCGATATTCCGAGAAGGTCGCATCACCCCTGATACCTTTTGGAAGCTGCGATATTCTGCTTTCTTTCGAAGAACTTGAAACCGCACGCTATGTAGCGTACCTTAAAGAGAATGCACATGTAATCATAAACAGTTACCGGCTTTCTCCCCCTTCGGTGATATCGGGCTCTCAGAGCTATCCTGATATAATTCCGATTATCCGGGAGAGAACAGAGAAGATACACATGGTGGACGGTAACGCGGTTGCTGAAGAGATCGGGAACCCAAGGTGCGTTAATGTCATATTGCTGGGCACGCTCTCCACATTCTTAGAGCCGGAGGAAGCACTCTGGCTGGATTGCATCGATTCCATGTTCAAGGAAAAGATCAGGTCAGTAAACATTGAAGGATTCAAAAAAGGAAGACTGGTAAAGGTCCAATGATAGTTTACCACAAGGAGGTTTGATCATGATTTATAACGAAGAATTCGAAACCCTGCCAAGAGAGGCTCTTGAGGCTTTACAGATCAAAAGGCTTCAGCAGGTTGTAAACCGTGTATATCATACGGTGGGTTTTTACCGGAAGTCATTCGACAAGGCAGGCGTCAGCCCTGATGACATCAGGAGTCTCGATGACCTTAAGCGTCTTCCGTTTACCGTCAAGCAGGATCTGCGGGACAATTATCCGTTCGGACTGTTCACTGTCCCCATGACCAATATCGTGCGTGTCCATGCATCGTCGGGCACAACAGGAAAACCCACTGTTGTAGGATATACCAAAAGGGATATTGATACGTGGGCAGAACTCATGGCAAGAGCCTTTGCAGCTGCAGGGCTTACGAAAAACGATATCATCCACAATGCCTATGGATATGGTCTGTTCACCGGCGGTCTCGGTGCACATTACGGTGCGGAAAGACTGGGTGCAAGCGTAATACCCATGTCTGGAGGGAGCACTAAGAAACAGATCCTGCTTCTTCAGGATTTCGGTCCTACAGCCATATGCTGTACCCCATCGTATCTCATGTTCCTTGCAGATGCCGGAAAAGAGATGGGTGTTGACATGAAGTCGCTCAAGCTCAGGGTGGGTATTCTGGGCGCAGAACCCTGGAGTGAGAGGATGCGTGAACAGATAGAGGCCGAGCTTGATATTTCGGCTCTGGACATCTATGGCCTTTCCGAGATCATGGGCCCGGGCGTAGCCATGGAATGTATCGAAGGCCGCAACGGGCTTCATGTGTTCGAAGACCATTTCCTTGTCGAGGTCATCAACCCGGAAACAGGTGAGGTCCTGCCCTATGGCGAGAAGGGCGAACTTGTCTTCACCACGTTAACCAAAGAGGCGTTTCCTCTGATCAGATACCGAACCAAGGATATATCACGTCTCATGCCCCAGATATGCAAGTGCGGAAGAACCTTTGTGAGAATGGAGCGTGTTTCGGGCAGAAGCGACGACATGCTCATCATCAGGGGGGTCAATGTGTTCCCGTCTCAGATCGAAAGCGTGCTCATGGATATTGAAGGACTCGAGCCTCATTATCAGCTCATTGTAGAGAGAGAGGGCTCCATGGACACGCTTGAGGTTCAGGTTGAAGTGAGTGAAAAGGTGTTCTCCGACGAGATTCGGGAGTTGCAGAATCTGGAGAAACGCATTACTAAAGATATAAAGGATTATCTTGGTGTTACTTCCAAGGTTAAGCTTGTGGAGCCCAAAACCCTGCAGCGGTTTGAGGGCAAGGCCCAGCGTGTTATCGACAAGAGACAGATATAAGGAGGTCTTTATATGAAATTGGAACAGATATCGATCTTTCTGGAGAATAAACCAGGCGGACTTTCCAGTGTCACCAAGGCCCTTCGCGATGCCAACATCAATATCCGCGCCCTGTCCCTGGCCGACACCTCTGATTTCGGTATCCTGCGGCTGATAGTCGACAATGTGAGCAAGGCCAAAGAGGTGCTCAATGCGAGCGGTTTTGCCGTAGGAAGGACGAATGTAGTTGCTGTCGAAGTGCCGGACAAACCGGGCGGTCTGCACGGCATACTCGATGCGCTGACCGAGGAAGGGGTGAATGTGGAATACATGTATGCCTTTGTCGAGCGCAGCGGAGAGAACGCAGTGATCATCTTCCGGTTCGACGCTACTGACAGCGCCATCGAGATCCTTCAGAGAAAAGGCTTTAACGTGCTTTCCGGAGAGAAGGTATACGGTCTTTAAACTCTAAAGAGCGGTCCATACCGCACGGTATCTTTTCAGGAACAGGGATATGGCCAGGATCATAACAGAGTCTTTTGCGGATACTGCAGGAAAAGAGGCCGGGCTGGCAGTAGTTGCACGGGTTTTTCTCGTCCTCGGCACAATAGCCGTGCTTTTAAGCATTGCACTGGTTATTGTAAGGGCGGAATTTTTCTGGCTGGCCTATGGGGCTGTATCCATGGTTTTTTGTACAGCATATTATATGATTTTCAATGCGCTTTCCGAGATTATCGCCCTGCTCAAGAGGCTGTGCGGGCTTCCCTGCAATGCCGCGATCTCGGGAACAAAGACCGGCACGATTTATCTGTGTTCACAATGCAGATCAATGACCTGGGCAGACTCTGTAAAATGCGAAAAATGCGGTGCGGAATTCGAGACAGGAGAAGATTCAGGCCCAGAGTGAATAATTTTCTTGATTTTACTCTGGATCATATTAAAATATGGCCTCTTGTCATTCGGGAGGCACAGGCTTTCATCTGTGTCCCCGTTATGGTTTAAAAAGGGTGTATAAGCGGACAGATTTAAGCGGAATTTATTGAAACATATGGTTTATCAAGGGGGAGGATTAATGAAGAATACGGCAAAAGGAATTGTACTGGTTTTATTCGTGCTGCTGCTGAGTGTTTCGTGCAGCAAGACTACCGAAGAAAAGGCCGCACCGGAGAAACAGCCGGCCACGCAGGAACAGGCACAGAAAGAAGCTGCAACAGAACTTTCATACAGCATCTTTTTCCCGCCAAGCCATGCACAGTGCAAGGCAGGTATTGCATGGGCCGATGAGATTCAGAAAAGAACCAGCGGTGCGGTAAAGATCAACATATTCCCGGGCGGCACACTTACGAGCGCAAATGAGTGCTATGACGGGGTTGTCAACGGCATATCCGATATCGGGATGTCCTGCTTTGCCTATACAAGAGGGCGTTTCCCGGTTATGGAAGCCATTGACCTGCCGCTCGGATATACGACCGGCATGGCTGCGACCCTATGTGCGAACGACTATTATGCCGAGATGAAACCCAAAGAGCTCGATGATGTGCATGTCCTGTATATCCATGCACATGGTCCCGGCCTTCTTCACACCAAGAAGCCGGTGAATACCCTCGAAGATCTCAAAGGCATGAAGATACGATCCACCGGGCTTTCTGCAAAGGTTGTCGAAGCACTAGGCGGAGTTCCTGTTGCAATGCCGCAGGGCGGCACGTATGAAGCGTTGCAGAAGGGTGTTGTTGAAGGAACCTTTGCACCTATTGAAACTTTAAAAGGTTGGAAGCAGGCTGAGGTTATAGATTATACAACTGATTGTCATGTCGTTGGCTATACAACGGCCATGTTCGTGGTCATGAATAAGCAGAAATGGGATGCATTGCCTGCTGATATTCAGAAGATCTTCAACGATGTCAGCAGCGAATGGATTGCTGTTCAAGGCAAGGTCTGGGATGATGCGGATAAAGAAGGCCGGGCTTTCACCGAGGAACTGGACAACAAGATTATTGCCCTGTCCGACGAAGAAGGCGCAAAATGGGAAGCAGCGGTTGGAACGGTTATCAATGAATACATTGAAGCTGCGAAGGCCAAGGGCATAGATGGAGAGAAATCCGTGGCACTCCTGAAAGAGCTTGTAAACAAATACTCGAAGTAGTTATTTTACAAGGCCATTGAGCGGGACGATCCTGCAAAAACAGGATTCAAGGATCGTCTCGCCCTGTTTATAATGTGGCCGGCAGACCATGCAGGTTTTTATGATATCGTTTTTACGGACAGAAAGATTTGTTGCTCATCTTGCAGAAAAGATGAACTGGATTGCAGCAGCAGCAGTAGTCTTCATGATGCTTATCACTGTTGCAGACGTTGTTCTGCGGATGTTCAGGCACCCCATTCTCGGTACCTATGAGATTGTCGGATTTACCGGGGCTGCAGTGATCTCATTTTCGCTGCCCTATACCTCCATTCAAAAGGGGCATATTGCCGTTGAATTTCTTGTACAGAAACTGCCCTGGATTGCCCGGGTAATCATCAATATTATAAATTCCCTTATCTCTATGGTTCTCTTTGCTGTCATTGCCTGGCAGAGTGCAGTATACGCAGGCAGTCTCAGGGCCACAGGCGAGGTCTCCTCGACACTTCAGATGCCCACGTATCCGTTTCTGTATGGAGTTTGTGCAGGGTGTATCATGCTGTGTATGGTGCTTTTCATAGAGTTTCTCAGACAGTTCAGGGGGGCGGAGATCGAATGAGCCCCACCACCATAGGCATTATCGGGATCATAGCACTTTTTATCCTGATCTTTTCAAGGATGCCGGTAGGGTTTCTTATGGCACTGATCGGATTTTTCGGGTTCAGCGCCATTGTGTCGGTAGATGCCTCGCTCAATCTTCTGGCCAAGGACACCTTTTCGATATTCGGCTCCTATAATCTTACCGTGATACCCTTGTTTGTTCTCATGGGTCAGCTCGCTTTCCATTCGGGGATCTCATCCAGGCTTTTTGATTCTGCCTATAAGTTTATCGGCAATCTGCCCGGAGGGCTTGCCATTGCTACGATAGGCGCCTGTGCGGCCTTTGCAGCCATATGCGGTTCCACAAATGCAACCGCAGCCACCATGGCCGCAGCCACCCTTCCGGAGATGAAGCGGTATAATTATAAACCCGAACTGGCAACCGGTGTGGTCGCCGCCGGAGGGAGCCTCGGGATCCTCATTCCGCCGAGCGTCATATTTATCGTTTACGGTATACTTACGGAACAGTCCATCGGTAAGCTCTTTCTGGCCGGTATCCTCCCCGGTATCCTGCTGACCTTTATGTTCGTTGCGAGTATACTTATCTGGACTACCTTGAGGCCGGACCTGGGACCAAGAGGACCCAAGACAACCTTCAGGGAAAAGATTGCATCACTGAGCGGGGTCGCAGAGACCATCATCATATTTATCCTGGTCATGGGCGGGCTCTTTGCAGGGTTTTTCACCCCTACCGAGGCAGGTGCGGTAGGCGCCTTCTCGACCCTGGTGATTGCCATAATCCGGCGGAATCTGACTTGGGAAGGCTTTGTTTCCGCACTGTTCGAAACCACCAGGACCAGCTGCATGATCCTGGTCATCGTTGCAGGAGCAACCATCTTCGGACATTTTCTTGCTGTGTCCCGTATACCCTATGACATAGCAAACTGGATCTCATCGTTCCAGCTCCCGGCCGCGGTTATCATGAGCATGATCATCTTTGTCTACTTTATAGGCGGATGTTTCATCGATTCTCTTGCCCTGATCATGCTGACCATACCTATATTCTATCCTGTGGTGCTTAAGTTCGGTTATGATCCCATATGGTTCGGGGTGATCATCGTGCTTATCACTCAGATCGGTGTCATAACGCCGCCCGTAGGGATAAATGTCTATGTGGTAAGCGGCGTTGCCCGGGATGTGCCGCTCAACGTCATCTTTAAAGGCGTGATCCCCATGCTGATCGCTATACTAATTACCACGTTTCTTCTCATTCCGTTCCCGCAGATCGCGCTCTGGCTGCCAAGCCTTATAAAATAATCCGGAACAAAAACCGGTGGCATGGATCTTATGAAAAGGATGTTTCTGGGGCTAAGGTCTGATCCGCTACGGCGGAATAAGGTTTTAGGTGTTACGTTTTAGGTTTTAAGTTGAACCCGGTCGCTGAACAAATCCCGCGTTCCATTACTCCGGTCTTTACCCAGGATCGTGCATCGGTTTATTTTTTTAAAAATTCGAAATTCTCAATTTGCAATCCGAAATATTTTAGCACAATTGTGGGTGGTACTGATACTTAATACCTAATACCTAAAACTTAACACCTAAAACCCTGTACCTTCTGTTCAGTATTTCAGATAATGGAAGGGTTCTATGGTTGC
>JAFGTK010000085.1 GCA_016934135.1 Deltaproteobacteria bacterium
ACCGGCTTATGATCTATCCGTTCGAGATCTATACCACCATCGCCGTACTCTACTTCATCTGCTGCTACAGCATGAGCATGGTGGCCAAACGCCTTGAGCAGAAATATACCCCGGCGTAGGAAGAACCGGTGGGTTGGAGTACTGGAGCAATGGAGTACTGGAAAAAAACGGAAACGGAAGAAAGTCTGATATCAAGCAGATAGAAAATCTCAGGATTTAACGAACCAACCAACCTGGCAACAAGATTTCAATGGTCTACCCTTCTCCCAGAATCTCCGCAATTCTTTTAGAGAGGTTATTCATATCAAAGGGTTTCTGGATAAAACCTCTGCAGCCTTTCTTCAATATCTCCTCTGCCTGCCCGTCTCTGCTGTACCCGCTCGAGAGGAGCACATTCACCCCGGGATCGATCTCTTTCAGACCGTCATAGGTTTGAGAGCCTCCCATCTCAGGCATGATCATGTCCAGGATCACCACATCTATCATGCGGCGGTTTTGCTTATAAATCTTCAATGCATCCTTGCCGGCTCGTGCTGTTAACACCTCGTACCCCATGCGCTGCAGCATCTCAGAGGCCACATCAATGATCATCTGCTCATCATCCACCAGCAGCACAGTGCCTGTTCCATGCCTGACTTCCTCATTTTTCTCCTTGGCTTTTTCAACAGGTCTGGATGATGCCGGCAGGTGTATGTGAAAACTTGCGCCCATCCCCTTTTCGCTCTCTACGGTGATGAATCCGCCATGGTTTTTCACTATTCCATAGACCGATGCCAGCCCCAGGCCGGTTCCCGTGCCCCTGTCCTTTGTAGTAAAAAACGGGTCGAACACCTTTACCCGCACATCTTCATCCATACCGGTTCCCGTGTCTGTCACCGTTATCTTCACATAGCGTCCCGGTTCAATCCCATACGGCTCCACATCATCCTCATCCAGATCAACATTTACCCCTTCGAGATATAAATGCCCTCCCCCGGGCATTGCCTGCCAGGCATTCACAAACAGGTTCAAGAGCACCTGCTCCATCTGTCCCTGATCCACCTCTACGGTCCACAGATCCTGCTCAAATTTACGGTGTATGCTGATCTCTTTCTTGGTGCGTACAAACATGTCCGAACTCCGGACAACAAAGTCACGCAGATCGGTAGGCTTCACCTCATACTTGCCTCCGCGAGCAAAGCCAAGAAGCTGTTTTGTCAACTCGGAGCCCCGCAGCACATACTGTTCTATATTCTTGAGACGCTCATAATCTCTGTCCCTCTCATCCGTGCCCATGAGCATCAATGATATGTTCCCCAGCACACCCATTAACAAGTTATTGAAATCATGAGCAATACCACCTGCCAGCGTGCCGATTGAATCCATCTTCCGGGCCTGCATCAGCTGGTATTCAAGCCTCTTGCGATCGGTAACGTCGCGTACTATTCCCCGGTATCCGACAGATTCACTATGAGTATCCCTGATAAGCGAGGCATAGACCTCCAGGATCCTAGTACTGCCGTCCTTGCACAGTATTTCGTAGTCAGAAATCCTGGCCGGTTTTCCTGTAGAATATATCTGCCTGAATACTTTCGAGACCTTTCTTGCTGTTTCTTCCGTAGTATATTCACGGTTGTTCATCCCCAGCAACTCGTTTTTCGGATATCCCCATATACGGGCGAAAGAATTGTTGAAAAAGGTGAGGTTTCCTTTAAGATCAACCTCGAAATAGCCGTCTTCAATACTCTGAAGGATCGTACGGTACTTTTCCTCGCTCTGCCGCAGCGCCACTTCCGCGCGCCTGCGTTTAGTGACATCACGGACAACACCGCGAAACCCCTTTGGATTGCCTTGTAAATCGCGAATAAGAGAAACAGACATCTCATGGATGCTCACATTGCCATCTTTACAGATGACCTCATAATCCATCATATATGCCGGTGTTCCGGTAAGCACTGTCTCATGAAAGACCTCATACATCTTTCTTGCCGTTTCAGGAGATGTGTATTGCTTGTAATTCATACCGATCATCTCATCATGGGTGAAACCAAGCATCCTGCAGGAAGATTCATTGACAAAGGTGAAGGTTCCGGACAGGTCGATTTCAACATATCCATCCTCGATATTCTCGAGTATGGTACGGTACTTTTCTTCGCTCACCCGCAAGGCATCTTCTATCAGCTTCCGGTCTGTTATATCACGGCTGATCCCCAATAATTGGACCGGTTCTCCATTCTCATCCGGCAAGAATGATACACTCAGCTCAGCCCATCTTGTTGAGCCGTCCTTTCGGACATGTTCCAGTTCCAGCGACAAATGCGCTTCTTCTTCAATATCTTTGTGCTGCTGCTTCATTAATTCATCGGCAAAGCAGATAATTGCCTTTTCACAGGATTCCGGAGTCAGTATGTCCTCAACAGAAAGGTTCACGGCTTCTGGTGGCGTATAACCGAGCAAACCCTTAACCGAGGGGCTGAAATAGGTAAAATTTCCTTTTTTCAGATCCATTGTCCAGATAACATCACGCACGTTTTCCGCAAGCAGGCGATAATGTTCCTCGCTCTTTATAAGCGCCTGTTCGGCACGCCTGCGGTCTGTTATATCCATAATGTGTGAGATCGTGCCGATCCTGCCGTCAGGTGTGCGGTGGATGGCGGCACTGCCCTCAACCCGCCTCTTCTCTCCGCTTCTTTGAATGATATTGAATTCATACCTCGCAGGGACATCTTCTCCGCGGCATCTTCGCATATACCTGTCTGAAACCAGATCCACACTCTCTTCATCAAGGAACTCCCGGAAGTCAGAACCGATCAGTTCTTGTCGGGGACGATCGAGCATCCTGCAGAACTCATCATTGACATAGGTAAAATGATATGCGTCATCAATAATAATAACCCCATCATGGGATTGTTCGACGAACTGACGGAAAAACACATCACCCCCGGACGATGACTCCTGTATCTCTTGATATTTTTGCAGCTTATCTTCCAGGATTCTGATTCTTTCAATCAGATCTTCGTACGTCGGTCCCGAGGTCATCTCAGTCTACTCCAAGATCTTTTTAGTACGTTAAAAAATATTAACCAATTTTTTATCTATCAGTATTCGAGGTGCCGATTCTTCAGTATACATTCCTGCAGCCTCAAACGTTGCTGGGAAATATGCATGCATTAGCTTGTCAATTAATCGATATGATGTCAATGTCAAACGGCCATTTTTTCCTGCAGCTGTAGATGGAGGTATACGGCCGGTCAATGTATTTCAATACCTCATATCACATCAGGAAGGAATATCAGCTTTCTGCCTGTCCGTAGTTGATGTCCTGCTCCTTCGTTGTTCTTTTGTCAAAATGTCAAAAAAATCAGATCGTTTCCTCTTCTTTTGCCATTTTGTCAAAGAAGTTCAACTCCAGATTTAACAACCTTGCCAGAATGTCAGGCAGCATCCGAGGTTGTTTTTTATTCTCTTTATTATCAAAGAGTTAACTGCCTGATTATCTGGCACATCTTTTGCTGTATGTTGAATACATCATCAATGAAAGGAGAACGGCTATGGTAGCCCTTTGGATCATTATCGGTTGCTTATTCTTAACAGGTATCGGGATCAGGTTCATGTACCGGGTATTGGGGCTCAGCCCGGCAGAGGCCACCGCAGTATTCGTTCTTATCATTGCACTGGTTGGGATAAATTCAGGGCCGGCACGACAGTTCATCGCGCAGATGTTCTGATGAGATGATAATGAAAAAGATCAAACCCCATAAATTCCCAAAAAAAATCCTTGCAAGGATAACAAGGATAAGCGCCTACAGCTTTGTACTGGTCATCATGACATTCCTGGGGCTCTATGGGGGTATGTATCTGGACAAAATCACCAATATGGCACCAAACTTTACGTTCCTTGGCCTTATCATCGGTGTGATTATAGGGTTCAAGGGCTTTATACAGGAAGCCATCTCAGAGAGGAGAGGACAATCATGACCTTTGTTTTTGCTGTAATCGGCGGTATATCCTTTCTCGCCATCGGATTCAGGTTTGTATCACGGATGAGTGCAAAAGAACCCGCTGCATCGAGAGTAAAGTAATACGGTTCACATAAGCTTCACCCGCTTCAGGAAAATAGTTCTTCCCTGAAAGGCTGGTACTGATTCCTGGTAAGAGTGGTTTTCTCATCACAAAACCTGGAGGCATTTCATACCGGTATATCCTGTATTTTTAGACAGGGAACGCCATTTCTATTGCAACCCTTCGAGAAACTTTCCCGGAGCATCCCTTTTCTCTTGAATCAAGGATTGAAAACAGACTATCATCGCAGCAGAGACAATTGCAAAACTCCCGGGTTATAACGATTTTTAGTGTGCAAGTGATTTATCACTACATGTTATTTTTTATGGAAATAGAGGAGAGATCATTTTGATTATTGATCCGGCAATACTGGAAGCTGCAGCCTTCAAATCGATGAAGCTGGCAAATACGCATAGTCATTCAATTCTCATATGCACGGTGCCCTGAGCCGGCTGACCCCAATGAAAACACTGTCGCTGATTATCTTCAGGCTCCGCTATATACTTCTTTTGCTTATCATCATCCTTACGCTCGTCTTCGCCGTGTTTATCAACATGGATCTGGACAACACCATAAGCGCATGGTTTGCCGAAGATGATCCGATATCCGTCAACTATAACAACTTTCGAGACACCTTCGAAGGAGCCAGATATATTTTTGTCGCTGTACAGTCAGAAAAGCTGTTCTCCCTGGATGTTCTCTCGTATATCAAGGACAAGACAAAAGAACTGCAGGATATTGATCTGGCAAAGAGGGTACACAGCCTGGCAAATTCGAACAAGGTAGTAGGAACCGACGAAGGGATCGTTATCAACCCTCTTCTGGAAGACCTGGATAATGCCGACCTCCATGATATCGAAACCTATGCACTGGCAGATGAGCTTTTCAGAGATTATCTCGTATCTGCCGACGGAACACTCAGCTCAATAGTCATTGTATTTGATGAGATGAAACCTCATCAGATTGTAACCGTCATTGATGAAATTGAAGCAATTCTTGCCAAGGACAGGCCTGCAGGTGTGACTACCTTTCTTGCCGGCGGCATTATGATCAATCATGAGTTTAACAAGGTAACAAAGCAGAACGAAACAATCCTTCCAATTCTCGGGGTTATCCTCGTGCTTGCCATGACCTATATCCTGTTCCGGTCGATCCCCAAGAATCTCATCGTCATCTGTGTTATTGCGTTGAGCCTGTGCTGGACGCTGGGTTTTTATTCAATGATGGGGTATACCTATAATGCGGTAAGCGGCCTTATTATTCCATTGATTGTCATCCTTTCCATAGCCAACACGGTTCATATCATTGAATACTATGATGAGGTAAGAAAGGAGAACAGAAGAAGGACTTCATACCTTGAGACTATCGAGTTCATTACCATCCCTTGCTTTATCACAAGCATTACAACGTCATTCGGACTGCTTTCATTGTCTGTCAGCCCCATTACTGCGGTCCAGCATTTCGGCATAACGTCGGCAGCAGGCATTATGTTTGCTTTTATTATCTCCATTGCCATTGTGCCTTATCTGCTCACGATTCTGCCTTATCAGGCAAAGGAGCACCACCGGCATTGGGGACATGTGCTGGCGGGAATATTCCGTATCAATGAAAAGGGCTTCGTGCTTATCCTTCTCGCCACGGCAGCGTGCATTGTCTTCTTCGGCCTTGGGACTAAAAGAGTCGCCATCGAGACAAATGAGCTGGAATGGTTCCCCAAGGACAGCGATGTTTATATCAATTCCATGATGCTTGACAAGCACCTTGCGGGTGTCGGCAACCTGGAACTGATCCTCGAGGGGGAAGAGGACATACTCAAAGACCCGGATATCCTGCGCAGGATCGATGAACTCTCAGGAGAACTCCTTACGCTGCCGGGAGTAAAGAAGATCATCTCACTGGCAAACTACGTAAAGGCTCTCAACAGGGCGCTTGGCGACAACGACCCGAATGCATACGTAGTACCGGGCTCCAGGGAGTTGATAGCCCAGGAAATCCTCCTGTTCAGTTTTTCAGCCTCAGGCACCCAGGAACTGGAAAGGGTCGTCAACATGGACTACTCAAAGGGCAGAATAGCCATAAAGATCAAATACGCAAGCTCACAGCAGACCCGTGCCCTTATCTCGCAGGTGGAAGACAAAGCCATGCGGGCATTCTCCGGCACGGATGTAAAGGTCTCTCTGACAGGGGGGTCCCATCTCTTCAGTATGCTGGATAAATATATAGTCGAGAGCCAGATCAAGACATTTTCGCTGGCATTTATCCTGGTTATCGGAATACTCTTTGTTGTGTTCAGGTCTTTCAGATACGGTCTTTTATGCATACTGCCGAACCTGTTACCCATCACCATGATTATCGGGATCATGGGCTGGTGCGGCATAAACCTGAACGTGGGAACGGTCATGATCGCATCGGTGGCTCTGGGCATCTGTGCCGACGACACCATCCATTTCCTGTCACGGTTCAGAAAGGAATTTTCCGGCAGAGACCAGTCTCTGGGCAAGGCACTGAGAAAGACAACCATCCATGTGGGCAGGGCCGTAATCTTTACCTCGCTCATCAGTATCGGCGGATTCTCCATTGTTATGGTCTCGGATTTTCAGCCGTCCCAGGACTTCGGGTTACTGCTTTCCATAACCCTTCTCCTTGCGCTGATATGTGATCTGTTTGTTCTCCCGGCCAGCATGAT
>JAFGTK010000086.1 GCA_016934135.1 Deltaproteobacteria bacterium
CCTCCTTGCCTGCAGCGATCTGGGTGATGTAGACCTCAGTAAGGTTCTGCCTGTGGCCCTGTTTCTTTCTATAACCCTTGCGTCTCTTCATCTTGAAAACGATAATCTTTTTTGATCTCATCTGCCGAACAATTCTGCCGCTTACCGTGATATCGTCAAGCCTGGGCGAACCGAGCCTGTATTCATCACCACCGACAAAAAGGACGTCATCAAAGGTTATTGCATCTCCCTTTGCAGCGTCGAGCTTTTCAATCTGTATTGTATCGCCTTCTTCAACCTTGTACTGCTTTCCGCCTGTTTTTATAACAGCATACATATTTTCACCTCTATTGCAGTTTGAACCAAAGGATGATGAGCTATTAATGAAACTGAGAGCGATTGTCAAGGCATTTTCCCCATTACCGGGCATATTTCGGCTCATACGACAAAATAGGCAAAAAAAATGCCAGAAGATAAGGTGTGGGGACGTTCAGCGGAGTATATTCTTTGTCCCTTCTTCTGGCATCAAAAAGGAGGTTTCAGTTAAGATCTTTTGAGTACGTCAGTTTTTTTCATATGAATTATATTATATGCAGGCCCGCTTTAAGACATGAAAGGGGTAACCCCAGTTGATATCCCTTTAGGATTATCTATTGCTGCCTTCTTAAAAGTTGTTCAGCAGGCCGCACATATAATCTTCAATAACTGATCGTACGAGATTCTCTTATCCTGTTCAGATTGTTAAAGAGCTCCTGTCCCAAAAAGGATAGGCTTTACTATTTCTATAATAGCTAAAATCATGCCACAGCAACTTTACATACATCTATTTGTTATTACTTATTATTTATGTTATCCGATCAGGTTCTATGGCTATAATACCCAATTCATATTATGCCTTTAGGGTTTGAAGACCATATGCATATCAGGATATCTTGAGCTTTATCCTGAACCGGTTAGAGTTTGTCTGGTCCTGATTAACCATTTCAGTTATGTCTTCAAGGCCGAAAATCTTTTCATGTTTTCCCTGAGGATTGAGCCCCGGGTCAGACTTGCATTCACTGCAGAAGCATTTAACCGTTATTTCCCCTGCCTGTTCCGTATAGATCTCAAGAGAACGGCATCTCTTGCACAGCCTCTTGCCGCATCCGTCACATCCTGCTACGGCGTCGTTTCTGCCACACAATTCGCATTTTTCTACAGACATATTTTGTCGCCCCATATTTCTGTTTCAGGGTGTATTGTAGTAATCTCCTGTTCTGTAATGCGAATGACGTGCCACAAGTTCAATGGCGATATTAACCTTTATTTTCAATTAAATATGATTTTTAACAGCATTAAAGATAGAATAGATTCACCAAGAGAGAAACTGGTCTGGAAACCATAGTATGGCATAAAAGCCATAACAGAATGTCAGATTATCGCTTCAGTCAATACGTTCTTGTGACATGTCTCAGTAAGGTCTTGATCTATGGTTTTAGGGAAAATAATTCCTTCTCATTGCCGGGTATGACTTTGTTGAACCCTTGGATGTCTTGATAAGGTGGCATCCGATTGACTCTCTGTTTCTGAGTGCAGCCTCAGCAACCAGTATCGCCGACTGAATGCCGTTAAAAAGACTGATGATGTCTTTCGATACAGGAATTTCTTTATAAAATTCTTCGATCCTCAGATACATATGCCGCAATGCCTCTATGGCAATCTTCATTCTTGGCCTGGTACGCACAATGCCCACATAGTTCCACATGGTGCTCTTTATTGTTACCCAGTCCTGCGCAATGAGAGCAGGGTCTTCATTCTCGACCGTACCCGTGGCAATCCAGTCCCGCGTAGATCTAAGCGTCTTTGCGTCGATCGTGCATCCTGAATTTATGTTCCCGGCAATATCGTGAGCAGCAAAGTATCCCCAGGTAAGCCCCTCAAGGAGCGATGTCGATGCAAGCCTGTTTGCACCATGGAGCCCTGTACAGGACACCTCTCCTATTGCATAGAGCCCGTTAATTGTGGTCCTCCCGAAGTTACCCACATGCACACCCCCGCAGAAATAATGGGCAGCAGGAACAACCGGGACAGGTTCCCTGGTAATATCAATGCCGGCCTCCAGACAGGTGGCATATATATTGGGGAATCTTGTCGTGATATCCTCTTCGACAAAGTCTGCGATATCTAAAAGCACATGGTCTTCCGAATTATCTATCATCTCCTGCCAGATGGCAACAGATACTTCATCTCTGGGTGCGAGATCTCTGAGTTCGGGGTTGTATCTTTCCATAAAATACTCGCCCCGAAGATTCTTGAGCCTGGCCCCTTCGCCTCGAACTGCCTCTGAGATGAGAAATCTTCTTGCTCCGGGCAGGTAGAGAGTGGTCGGGTGAAACTGCATGAATTCCATGTTCAGCACCCGTGCACCCGCCCTTTTAGCCATGACGATCCCATCTCCGACAGTACCTGTTTCATTCGTGGAGTGCATGAAGATATCACCCAGACCGCCGGTTGCGAGAACCGTATACTGAGAAAGGATCGTGTGGACATCTTTTGTTTTGTCTGAGAATACATAGGCACCGATACACCTGTCTTCCATCAGATACCTGGTCTGAATATCGGTTGAATGATGCTGCAGCGTTATTAGGTCGATTGCCGTTGCATTGGTTATGATCTCGACATTGTCTGTCTTCCTCAGGACATCCATCAGTGCATGCTCGATCTTTTTCCCTGTCTGATCCTCATAGTACAGGATCCGGTTAACAGAGTGAGCCCCTTCACGGGTAAGATCGAAATATTCATCTTCCGGCCCTTTCAGATGTGTAAAATTGACCTTGAGATCATCTATAAGCAACTCTTTCACAACCTTCGGTCCATTTTCTGCCAGGAAATCAACAGCACTGATGGAATTGATATTCCT
Source organism: Deltaproteobacteria bacterium (assembly GCA_016934135.1). Taxonomy (GTDB): domain Bacteria; phylum Desulfobacterota; class Desulfomonilia; order UBA1062; family UBA1062; genus DSAD01. The sequence continues at coordinate 2,879 of JAFGTK010000086.1, forward strand.
TCCAGCCTTTAAAATATCCTGTTTCAAGAGTTCCGGGCTGTCTCCCTGGCCCTGATATACAATCCCACCCTGGGCACGATCCGTATTTGTAAGCGTAGGGTCGGACCTCTTTGTAATCAGGCACACTCGAATACCGGCCTTGGCAGCAATATATGCACAGGTTGCACCGGCAATTCCTGTTCCTATTATAAGACATTCGGTTTCTTTAATGGACTTACTCATGTCTGGATCCTCAACATATTCTGCAGTGCCTTCAATGCATCCTGCGCGATCTTTTCATCCACTGTTACACGATATGTGTCCTGATCGAGGCTGGAAAGTGTGAGCGCCAGTTTTTC
>JAFGTK010000087.1 GCA_016934135.1 Deltaproteobacteria bacterium
CTAATCGGCTCTGTATTTTTTTTCATCGGCCAGGCCTTTGCTTCGGATTACATGACCCTTGAAGATTCCATAAAAGAGGCGATTCAGAACAACCCGAGCATCAAGGCTCAGGACCAGGAAGTCATGAGCAAAGATCTGGATCAGCGATCCAGTTTCGGCAGACTGCTGCCTACGGTGACACTCAGTTACGGATATGCCAGGCTCAACCAGGAACCAACCATGACAACCCCTGCCCAGCGGGCATCCTGGATGCCGGTCGTGAATGGACAGGGCACAGAACCCACGGGCGGCGAAACCGCATATGCCTATGTACCGGCCTCGCTGGGAAGCGATATACCCATCGGAACGAGAGACAACTATGCCTTCACTATCGAGGCAACGCAGCCTCTGTTTACGGGCGGGACCCTGTACAACAGCTACAGGATAGCGAAAAACAATTATCTTGCAGCGGACCTGGACAGGCAGAGTGTGATCAGAGACCTGAAAAGACAGATAATTGAAGCATATTACGGGGTTATAGAGGCACGTCAGGTCTACGAGGTAGCACAAAGCGGCCTTTCTTCGATCAAGGCTCACCTTGATGTTGCCAATGCCTTCTATAATCAGGGGATGATTCCGAAAAACGATCTCTTAGAGGCACAGGTGCGGTATGCACAGAGCGAGCAAAACCTTATCATTGCTGAAAATGCAATAAAACTCTCTGAATCCGGCGTTAATCTTCTCCTTGGAAGATCCCTTGGAGAACCGGTCGTTATCGACACAGAGATACCCATGGCAGAGATGGTGGAAACCCTTGATTTATCTACTGAAACAGCACTGAAAATAAGGCAGGAAATCAAGACGCTGATGATTCAGATAGACAATGCCAACAAGGCAATTACCATATCGAGGGCAGGATATCTTCCTTCTCTGGCTGCAACCGGCACCTATGAGAGAACCGGTGATCATCCTGATGTCGAAGATGATTCATGGTCTATAGGAGTGGGAATGAGCTGGAATCTTTTCAAGGGAGGTTCGGATTACTATGATATCTCAAAGGCAAAATCGCTGAGCAGCAAACTCGGATATCTTCTGACAAATCTCGAGAATCAGATATCGCTTGAGGTCAAGAACGCATACCTGTCCGCAAGTGAGGCCAGGGCACGAACAGCCGTCGCTGAAAAGGCTATTGACCAAGCAGAAGAAAACCTTCGGATACAGAAAGACCGGTATAACCTCCAGGTAGCCACAACAACAGAGGTTCTCGATGCGCAGGCCATGCTCGATCAGGCCATGAAGAACTATATCTCTGCCCGTGCCTCCTATGCAAAGGGCCTTGCATCGCTGCATGCCGCAATGGGAACCCTATAAGGGAGGTCTGTCATGAAGAGGCTGGTTCCTCTTTTTTTTATCATGATCCTGTGTGCAGCAACTCTTTCCTGCGGAAATAACAATGCATCCTCTATGGCCGAAGAGGTGCAGACTTCTCCTGCAGCACCCGATGTTATCATTCATGAGGTCATCGAGGGGCCGATCTACAAGACCTATACCGCTATAGGAACTGTTGAGGCATATGATATTGCCCGGATCATGCCAAGGGTCCAGGGCCGGATCAAGACCATTAATGCCGAGGAGGGTGATCCGGTTGTTCGAGATGACCTGCTCATGCTTATCGATACCTTTGATTATGAAAAGGCGGTTAAAAACACAACGGCTATAGCAAATCAGGCAAAGGCCTCCTTTGAACGCATCGCAAGGGATCTCTCCCGTATGCAGGTACTGTATAATCAGAACTCCATATCGGAACAGGCATACCAGGATACGATCACGGCCCGCGATCTGGCCAGATATCAATATGACCAAGCCATCAACGCACTCGATATAGCCATAAGGAATCTCAGGGAATGCTCTGTGACAGCCCCGATATCCGGGATGGTAACCCAAAAGCTGGTTAATGTCGGGGAGCTTACCGGCCCTGCACAGCTTGCATTCGTTATCATGAATATGGATATGGTCAAGGTGGAGGTGGATCTTCCCGAGGAGATCTACGGTTCACTGAAAGAGGGCGAGACCGGGATGATAACGCTCGATGCCATCCCTGACAAATCATATAAAGGGAAGATTACCAAGATCTACCCAACCATCGATCCTCTCAGCCGCACCTGCAAGGTAGAGCTCTCACTGAAAAACCCGGGACTCGATCTGCGCTCAGGCATGACGGCAAGGGTGGGGGTCGTCGAAAAGACGCGAGACAATGTACTGTCGGTCCCCAAATCGGCCCTGATTCAGGCAGAACAGGGTTATTTCATCTACAGGATCAAGACGGACACCGTGGAGAAAACATTGGTAGAACTCGGTATCGAGGGTGATTCCGTCTTTGAGATTACTGACGGTGTTTCCGCGGGGGACCAGGTAGTCACAATAGGCCTGGCTGGGCTGAGACATGGCATGAAGGTCCAAGCCGTACAAGGGACGTTACATAAAAAGGAATAGTATATGAACATCCCCGAATTCTCGGTCAAAAGACGAATCACCATCTCCATGCTTGTCCTGATCATCACCCTGTTCGGGATGATCTCGGTATCGGATCTTGGTCTGGATCTGCTGCCTGATCTGGAATTCCCTTTTGTTTCGGTCATCACAACCTATGAGGGTGTGGGCTCTGAAGAGATCGAAACCCTTATTACAAAGCCCATTGAAGAATCCGTAAGTACGGTCGAGGGTATAAAGAAGGTCACCTCGGTAACCGTGGAAGGGATATCCAGTATATACTGTGAATTCCAGTGGGGTACGAATCTGGATTTTGCCGCACAGGATGTACGGGAAAAGATCAGCTGGATTACCGACTTTCTTCCTGAAGACGCAGATTCACCCATGGTGCTGAAATTCAATGTTGCTGATATGCCCATCCTTGAATACGGCGTTATCGGCATGGAGAACACCCTCCGGCTGAGACAGTACATAGATGATGTGATGAAGCCGCGGCTGGAAAAACTCGAAGGCATAGCATCCGTCTTTGTATTCGGCGGAAAGGAGCGGGAGATCCAGATTCTGGTGGACCCGCAGAAACTCAAGGCAACTGGAGTATCCCTAAATCAGGTGATCACAGGAGTAAGGGCAGGCAACCTGAATCTTTCCGGCGGCCATGTGGAAATCCTGAAAAAGGAATATCTGATCCGTACAAAAGGATACTACGCGAGTATCGACGAGATCAGAAACACCATCATTTCCATTTCCGAACAGGGAAAACCCGTACGCCTTTCCGAAGTGGCAATGGTTGAAGACACCTTCAAGGAAACCAGGGGGTACGAGCGAACAAACAGGAAGCCTTCAGTTATAATTGCAATCATGAAGCAGTCGGGGGTGAACACGCTCAAGGCTGTAAACCGGGTCAAAGAGGAATTGGTGGCTATAGAAAAGATCATGCCAGGCGATGTATCCCTGCATATGATCATGGATCAAGGCCGGGTTATCAACAGATCCATCTCTGCAACCGGTTCCAATGCCCTTGCAGGAGGCCTGATCGCCATCGGGGTTGTTTTGCTGTTCCTGCGCTCTTTCCGCCCTACCCTTGTTATTGCCCTGGCCATCCCCCTTTCAATTATTGCCACGTTTATAGGCATGAATGTACTGGGGTACACATTCAATATAATGACGCTCGGGGGGATAGCCCTGGGTGTGGGCCTGCTTGTGGACAATGCCGTTGTGGTCATAGAAAACACCTTCCGGTATCTTGAAGAAGGCGCAACCCGCGCAGAAGCAGCCGTGAAGGGGGCAACAGAGGTTGGAATGGCCATAACAGCCAGCACTTTCACTACGGTTGCCGTTTTTCTCCCAATGAGCCTTTCCCAGAGTATTGCAGGCAAGCTCGCCAGGCCTCTTTCCCTGACAGTGTGTATTGCTTTGCTGTCGTCACTTTTCGTGGCGACTTCCATAATCCCTGCTATTGCCGCAACCATATTCAAGAAAGGTAAAGGGGAATATGAACGTATCGAGGGTAGCGGCTGGTCGAGCAGACTTCGTCAGAGATACTCCAAGGTTCTCTCGGTTGTATTGAACCGAAGGGGTTACGTGCTCACAGGGTCTCTTCTTCTCCTTATCGGTGCCATCGCCCTGACGCGGTTTCTCGGCACTGAATTCATGCCGAAACAGGATTTCCCCATTACCGTGGTCGATCTGAACCTTCCCGAAGGTATGGTTTTATCAGAGACCGATCATCTGTCCCGGCAGATAGAGGATATCTTCCTGTCAAGAAAAGAGGTTATCACCTGCGGGAGCATGGTTGGTATTACCGTGGATGCAAAATATGCAGCTGCTCAGGGAAATATGACCCCGGGGGTCAACAAGGCACGGATCTTTGCCCGGCTCAATGATAAAGAAGACAGGGAAAAATCGTCAGATGAGGTCATCAACGAGGTGCGCAGCAGGTTTCCTCAGCTCGAAGGGATCGAATTTACCTTTGAGGATCTTTCCGGAAGCCTGTACGGTACAGGCAGTTCCCCCATCGAGATCAACATATATGGTTCCGATCTCGATATGCTTGACAGGATCAGCAGCGAAGCCGCTGTTAATCTCTCCTCCGTTCAGGGATTCAAAGACATAGACAAGTCGCTCAAAAAAAGCAAACCCGAACTTCATGTACAAGTTGACCGGGAGAAAGCGGCAAGGATGGGGCTCGACGTGAACCAGATAGCCTCCACGGTCGAGACTGCCATGCTGGGAAAGGTTGTCAGCAGATACCACGATGCAGGGGACGAGTATGACATCAGGGTGAGGTTTGCCGAGCACTTCAGGGAAAACGAGGATGCACTGAAGAATATCAGCATACCCTCTCCCATAGGGTTCAGCCTTCCTTTATGGCAGGTAGCGGATCTTGAGAAAAGCCTGGGGCCTATCACCATAAACAGGAAGAATCAGAACCGGGTCGTGACCATTACCGGCTCGACCTTCGGAAGAGATCTGGGAAGCATAAGCAAGGATATCCACAACACCATGAGATCCATCAACATGCCCGAGGGATATTTCTATGACATCGGCGGAAGCTATGAAGACATGCAGACCTCATTCAATGAGCTCGGCAAGGCATTTATCGTGGCAATCCTGCTCATCTACATGGTCATGGCCGCTCAGTTCGAATCATTCACGCAACCACTGATCGTTATGTTCAGCCTGCCTCTGGCATATGTCGGCATGATTGTCGGCCTTTTCCTTACCGGAAAAACACTTTCGGTTCCTTCTTTCATGGGGCTTATCATCCTCATGGGGATTGTGGTCAATAACGGGATCGTCATGATCGACTACATAAACCGCTTGAGAAAGGACGGCATGGAAAAGACCTCGGCCATTGTCCAGGGCGCAAGTATACGGCTGCGTCCCATTCTCATCACCTCGATCACGACGATAACTGCTATGCTGCCCATGGCCTTTTCTCAGTCCGAAGGTGCCGAGATGAGATCACCCATGGCTGTTTCCATCGCCTTCGGACTACTCTTTGCCATGGTGCTCACCCTCTTTGTCGTGCCCAGTGCATATTCGATCGTTGATACCCTCTCCGAAAATATCCGTAAAAGGGTATCCACGATGATCATAGGCAAGGAATAGACCACGCTTGATAGAGCATCCGTAAGTGTGCTAACCAAAGTTCATGAATACCAGAGCGCTATGGAAAAAGGAACTTTCCAAGATTCTTACATCGACACCATCCGAACGTGCACGCAGCATCATTGATTCACAATACACCAGGGAGATCCTTGAACAGCTTTCCGCACAGGAAGCATACATGATTGTCAAGGATTCCTGGGGAACCGACAGCCAGATCCTGCTTCCGTTCATCGCGCCCGAGACAATATGCAATTTCATAGACCTTGACTGCTGGGAAAAAGACAGCCTCTCCATGGAAAACGTCATTGAATGGCTCTGGGAGATTTATACCTCTTCTCCAGAAACCCTCCAGCAGGTACTTGATGTCATCGACCTTGACCTTATCATCCTGCTTTACCAGTCATATATGGAGGTAATGCAGGTTGTTCCCACGGATGAAGACATTCCGAATCTTCTCGATACAGGGTATGAAAGCTATGACGATGTATATTTTTTCCGTTTTACCCGCGAAGATGAAAAAATTCAGCTCCTCAAAGACATGCTGAGCCTTTTATTTACACATTATCAGAACATCTATTACGGCATTATGGAAGGTGTAATGTGGGAATTTAAAAGCTCCATGGAGGAGAATATCTTTGAAAGGCGAACATTCAGACTTATGGAAATGGGGTTCCCCCCATCTGAAGAGGCCATGAGTATTTATCGGCGGACACCCCCGGAGAAACTCCTCAGGACAGGCATCCGAAAGGAAAAGGTCCCTCACATGGATCTGTCCGAAAGCCTGCTGCCTTCACTTTATATGGACCATATCTCAGAAAACAAAGGGCTTATCGTAAAGGCACTTGAGCAAACCAACCCTGAAACCCGGGACCGTTTCATCTATGAAACGATTTACCTTTCGAACAAGATCATCATGGCGGATTATCGTTCGCTCAATGAAATCGACGAGCTCAAGAAAAGCATAGACAAGGCCGCTGCCCTTACCTCTCTGGGCCTGGCCATTATCATGAAGGAAACCAAATCCGGCGCGGCCGCTGTGCTTGAGGATGTAAACGCCGAGACATTATTCTCTCTGGGATACAATATCGTTAGTAAACAGCAGCAAAGACTGAAGATTATCCTCAAGGACATTGACATCTCCATGATCCCTGACAGCATGAATGAGTACGTCGACGGGCTCCTCGAAAAGAGGCCTCTGTACAAGGATACGGATTTCTCAACCATTGAACAGCTTGAACAGGTAACACAAAGCATCGACCGGATCGAGGCATTTGCACGCATCCTTAAAGATCTTGCATGGGACAAACATATCAAGTCGCTCGAGCGGACAAATACCGGGACAAACCTGGATCTGGAAAATATTATCCTGACCTGCGCCGCGATCAACTTTATCGAGCAACTTTCCTCCTTCAGACCGCTTTTGCGAACCGAGTTGCTGGAATTCCTGCGTCAGACAACCCGCTTGGACTCTTCCGGCACGCGAACATTCCTCCCTGACATAAGAAATGATCTTACAGGCTTTCTCCATTCTTTTGATGAGGCCCTGGACATAACCGTGATCCAGGACTCGGCAGACCTTCTCATAAGACGCCTCGAAAGTGAGATCTCAGGGATTGAAGACCTTGAAGATCTTGACACCCGTTTCATTACCTGTTTTGTGGTAACAACAGATTGAATATACTCATGCAGGCCTTGCTTTTTC
>JAFGTK010000088.1 GCA_016934135.1 Deltaproteobacteria bacterium
CATCTCGATCTCAACATTCTGCAAGGCAATCAAGTCCGTTAATAAATCTTTCAATCTTCACTCTCCTTTTCCGCTCATGAATACATCCGCGCTTTCATATGCGCTGATGTATACTCCCTGTAGTTCCTGTTGCAACTTCTCCATAAAGGGTTTTACTATTATTTCCTCTGTTCCGTGGTGGCCGAGGTCTACGACGTTCATGCCTGATTCTTTTGCGTCAAGGGCCGCATGATATCGGACATCGCCGGTCACAAAGGTATCGCAGCCTGAAGCCTTTGCATCTCTCCAGTAGTCCATCCCGCTTCCGGGGCATGCAGACACAAGGCGAACCGGCAGGCCGGCATCAACCATCCGGATGTACGCAAACGGCAGAGACCTGCACCATGAAGTAAGCGGCATATTTCCGGCAACTGTTCCCGTACGTATAACCCCATTTTTCTGGATACCCTCGAGCCCCAGTTTATTGGCGAGAACATCTGCAACGCCGCCGTGGGCCATATCAAGGTTCGTATGCATGCTCACCAGAGAGATGCCCGACCGCAAGAGCATAAATGCTTTTTTTGCCGTGCTCTCCTTAAGATTCATGCAGCGTATGGGCGCAAAAAACAACGGATGGTGCGTTATGATACAGTCAGCCTTTTGATGTATTGCCCGAGTGATGACATCAAAAGAGGGATCAAGGGCAACGGCAATCGATGTAATCTCGGCAGCCGGATCACCAACCATGAGCCCGACATTATCCCACTGCTCGCACGTTTCGAATGGGGCTATGGTATTCAGTATGGTAAGCACTTCATCTAACTGCATTTTTCGCATTAAAAAAGGGATGCGTTTCAAGCATCCCTTTTTTTCTTCTCCCTAAGAGAAATTTTTTGCTGTACTCGTTACAAAAGGCAATCTCTGTTTCACCCGTCCTTCCTTATAGTTAAAAGTGGGCCCACCTGGAATCGAACCAGGGACCTACCGGTTATGAGCCGGTGGCTCTACCAATTGAGCTATGGGCCCTTTATCATCAGGTTCATTATCCAATCGAAAACCCAGTGTCAAGCCCTATTTAGCCTCAAGTTCCTCCAGTATATTCACAATTTTTATATTATCATCAATTGTAGCAATACTGGATTGGATTTCTTCCAGCTGCTTTTTGAGGATCCTCTGTTCATCTTCATCGCCCTCTTCACCCAGAAGAGCTTCTGTCGCTTTTTTCAGTCCTTTCAGGTACTCCAGTTCCCGATCAGGCAGAGAGAGAAGCTTCGGCACCTCTGTCTGTGAACCCGAGGATGTCTCACGCAGATAATCGATGACATCCGGGGACTCGGAACGGGTCAGACCATGCTGCATATCCGTATTCATGGACAGTATGTTGTCATAGTAGAAATTGAGGACGGTCCTCAGCATATTCGATCTCTTTGCCATGAGACCTTTGAGGTATCCCTTGAATTCGGACATCTTCTTGTCGATCTTCTCCTCGATCTTTTTGCACTGCGCCTTATCAGAGCAGAGATAATACTCCTTGATGGCATCAAAGAAGAAATCATAGTAACAGTACAGTGCCATGATCACGATGAAGTCTCCCACGAGATTCCCGTTGGTAGTGCATGAACTGGTTGACATCGCCCCGCCTCTCTTGACGATCTCGGCAGGGGCCTGGGTTAACCAGTCTGTACCGAACAGGCCTGCAACATTTGTTATTGCCTCGTATGGCTGGAGGCCCTGCTTGCGTATCTTCAGCACGGTATCCTTGTCTTTAAAGAGCATTCCGAGGGCTTTCAGATTCGGAATAAGTGCGGCACAGATGAAACCGTATTCATTGTCTTCATAGAAGCTGAATGTAAGATAATTCGGTGATGTTACCGTAAGGAACTTCGGGGGGAAGTTGATCAATATATTCTCGCCATCGATCTCGCGTATGGTTTTTGGCTGCTTATCCAGAATCTGTGCGAAATTCTTGTATTCGTCTGTTGCGATTATTCCCTCAATGATCCGCCTGAAGACGTTCTTGAACTTCGAGGCCGCCTTGCCGAGTTCAAAGGAATTGTACTCAAAGAGGCTATTCTTCAGCGCAAGCCCGGTTCTGAAAAGCGTGCCGGTGGGGCTGAAATTCCTCGAACACAAAACACTGATCTCATCCTGCCGGGACAGCAGCCTGCTTTCCCATCCTTTTGCCGGCGCAGACTCGAGAAAGCCCATTGAATAGCCCTTCTCATGGATCTTATCCATCCACTTCTGCATCCGATCAGCCTTTTTGGCCGTATCACCTACGCAGGAAAGCAGTACATTTGCACCAAGGTCATTTCCTGTGTCCAGGACCCTGTCCATGATTGCCTCTCCGGAGAGCTCTCCCAGCCTCACGTTTGCATGACGTATAATGGACAATACTTCCTGTTTGTCATGCGAGAGAATCTTTATGGCAGGCAGGCCTTCTGCCGTATCGACAATCTCCTGACGGTCAAAGGGAATAACATGGTCTCTCTGCGGTTCTTCATCGAGGGTCTGCTCCACATACTTGGTCCGTAATTCGTGCTTCCCTTCTGCTTTGAGCCGGTAAATGGGAGAGCCTGACTTGTCATATCCCTCGAGAATCTTGTTTTTCTCCGATCGCATGACCCCTGCGAGAAGCTGTTGTACTGTGGGGATATCCGCGGTAAAAGCACCGAAAACGACGTCTATCCAGACGTCCTTGTCTGTGAGCTCTTTATTCTTCGCCCTTGTGAGAATATCCTCGTTGTTTTCCATGGAAGCATAAATGGCCTGTAGACCCATTCTTCCATTTGCACCCCTGATTGCAACTCTGATCACAGGAACTCTGTCTCTGATATCCATGATCTCCTCCACATGTTTTAATTGATAACGTTATAGACGGATGAACCGCTAAACTTATAGCAGATCGGACCACCCCAGGCAAGGAAATCAGGGCCGGATTATTGCCTAATATACAACGATTGCTTTGTAAAACCGTGTGATTTGATTGGCAATAGCCTGTACCATACACGCCGGTGCTTTCATCCAGTCGCCAGGCCACGAAAACAACAATGCCGAGAGTATCTCTTTTCCGGGCACTCATTTATTGGTATAGGTGCACTATGTACAGCGTGGATATCACGATCATCGGAGCCGGGGTCATAGGCTTGTGTGTTGCCCATGCATTAAGCTCATCAGGGAAAACCATTGTTGTTCTTGAGAAGGAGCCCGGGCCTGGTCGCGGCATAAGCTCCCGCAACAGCGAGGTCATCCATGCCGGCATCTACTACCCTGCAGGGTCTCTCAAGGCCAAACTCTGTGTTCGGGGAGCCAGGCTGCTCTATGATTTCTGCAGGAAACACCACGTGGCATTCAATCGGACAGGAAAGGTGGTCGTTGCCGCATCTCCTGGTGAAGAGCGATCTTTGGAGGATCTTTTCCGCACCGGCACGAATAACGGTGCAGAAGGCCTCTGTTTACTTACCAGAGAAGAGCTTGCCTCCATCGAGCCTAATATAACAGGTCTGTGTGCCCTGTATTCTCCAAATACCGGGATCATTGATTCTCATCATCTCATCAAACGGATTGAAGCCCTGTGTCTTAACAGCGGG
>JAFGTK010000089.1 GCA_016934135.1 Deltaproteobacteria bacterium
ATGAGAACAGATTGCGGTAATCAACCGGGTTCAGGTTGTCCACAACATTATATTCGTCCGAGGTCCCCCATCTTACCCTTTGACGCCCCACCCTGAGATCGAGCCCTTCGGCAAAGAGATCCATAAGGGTAAACGATGCCTCCTTGATAAAGGTATCCTGTTCGTGGACCAGCGATGAATATCCTGAATCGGTCTCCAGTTCCTGCAGATCGTCAAAATCAGGCCTGGCATCATAGATAAAATAAACCATTGAACGGAAGCTGACATTGTCCGACACGTACCCGTTCAGGCCTACATGAAGCTCGCCGCGGTTCAGCGAGTAATCACCCGCTTTATGCGGCTGAAATGCATCATCCTCGCTGTCTTTTGTATAGACCGAGTTGAACAGCTTGACCGTGCCCTTGATGTTCACATCGCCCGCAGCATGGACCGCAGCGATGTGGGTCAAGAAAAACAGAATCAGCAGCAGGATGCAAAGCATCCTGCCAGAATTATTCATCCTTTATACTCCTTTTCAGGAAACGTTTTGTAAACACTGTATCGTCAAGATCGGTATCATATTCAATTTTTGTTATCTTCATGAGTGTTGAATGATCCTTCTGTACGTCTTTCATCCTGATCTGCACAGGTGTCCAGTAGTTCTGAATCTTTTCGTTAACCACCTCGTTTACCTTCCAGAGTTTATCCTGGTCATCATATAGTTCCATCTTCGAAGAGGTGAACTCTTTCTTGTCCACCCATGCCACAACCCTGGGATAGATCCGGTCCGAACCGGGTTTCCGCTTCAGTTCGAGCACATACTCCGTATCTGTTTCACTGCTGATCTCAGCAGTGTAGTGGGCTGTATACTTACCTGTGCTGAGGTCATCGTTCGACAGGTCGCTCCCGGCAAAACTCTCTTTTCGCGCATGGGATGCAATGCGTCTTACGCGGTCAAAGGCCGGCATATAGAGATACATCTGATCGTCTGCCAGAGACAGGAACCCGAGGTTGCGGATCTCTGCAGGGGTGACGAACTTCAGCAAAGACAAGTCATCCTTGTCTGCATAGTGCCTGGTCCATATCTTTAACTCCCTCTCTTTTTCATTTCCGTCCTTATCGATGAGCACCATTGTTGCAGAGCCTACAGAATTCTTCGATGCTGAAAGCACTGCATCGACCTTGGATAATACCTCATTCCCATCGAGTGCAACTGCCTCTTGTGCGGTCATCAAGATCAGAACCGCCATGAAAAGAGCACAATAACGCCAGTGAATGCCTGAATTCATCAATACCTCCTCTCTATTTCCTCGTATATAAGTTGATCGTTTATGCCCAGTTGTATGCGCCATGGTTCCTCGTCAAGGCGTATCAGGGATGCCAGAGACGGCAGCAGTGTCAGAACGGATATGGTGACCATGGTTATTGCAAGCCCGTTTATCAGGGCAAAATTCCTCAGTTCCGATGTCTTCGAGAAAAGCAGCACTATAAAACCAAGGCAGGATGTTGCATTCGCAGTGATTACCGCCCTGCCCACGTGCCCGATTGTCTCCTGGAGTGAGACCCTGCCTCTGAGTCCCTGTTTGTGAATCCTGTGATAGTAATGGAGAAAGTGTATGGAACCATCGACACCGAGACCGATGATGAGCGCGCTGCACAGTACAGTCCCGAAATCAAGTGGGATACCAGCCCATCCCATGAACCCGAGTATGAATTCCAAAGGCACGAGAACTGCTATCAGCGAGATCAGTCCCCTCTTGAAAGACCTCTGCGTAAGCGAGATCATGACAAGGACGATAATTGAAGCGAGTATGAGGCTTTGAACCTGGCTTTCGTACAGGAGCTTGTCAAACCTGCTGAACATCTGATGGGCACCTGTCTGTTCGATGTCGATCTGAGTATTCTCAACTATTGCGCTTTCAATGCCCGCGATGTCTTTCACCTCATGATAGAAAAGGGAAGGCCTTTCAGCCAGAACAGACCAGACAACTCCATCGGATCGTTTCAGAAAATCCTTGTTCTGCCTGAGCGATTCACTGATATTGCCATGAAAAGATACCCTGAGAGCATGTACCTTTTTCAGACGTACAGTGCTGTCCAGCCTCTTTATCATCCCGGCTATGGTGAGTGCGGCATCTTCTTCATCCATTATCCCGCTTACAGCTACAATACCTGTCAGATAATCTCTGAATCCCTTGTCATGCCTTTGCAGCCACTGCTCCCCTGTATAATCTACAATAGTCGAGATAATCTCGGGGGTAAGGACCTCTACGGTCTCATCGTTGAGATAGGTTCGCAGCTCGTCCTGAACCGATTCAAAGCCCACGGCACGTTCCACATCCACGACACCCTTCCTCAGGGATTCTACAAACATCAACGGATCATAGAGGGTTGATCTGTCATAAAAATGGGCCAGCCATGTCAGTTGCCGGCAGGCATTGCTGAGTACGATCTCGTGAACAGCCCTCTGACCGGCTGAGGAAAGCGTAGAAGGATCGAGAGAAATCACCCTGTCAGAAGTATGCTGAGAGAGAAAGGTGTTCATCCGAGAGGATACCTGTTTCATGAATCCTGTATCGTGCTTCTTCAATATGGCATTGACCATGGCCTGGGACCGGTCCTGCGTGACGAACGTCTTCAGCAGATCCTGGCCTTCGAGCATGAACCACAGGTTGGCGATTCCCTGCCTTGTCTCGGGTATGGCATAGATGTTGTTGAGCTGCCAGTTCTCTTCCGCAATAAGCCCGTTTATCGAGGTGAAACCGTCTATGAGTTCATCGGATCGCATGAAGTTCTCGATATACTGCATCTTGCTCATGGTTTTAGGATCCTGGATATCTCCGTCAAAATACATACTCACCCTGTACATGCCGTTAAAATTATCTTCCAGGATCACCGAACTGTACCGTGGAGGGCTGTCTTCGGGTAACATTTCCACAAAATCAACTTTCGTGCTGATCCTGCTGATTCCGAGGCCCATGACGAAAAGCAATATCAAAGCAACCCCTAATATGATTCTGGTGTGGTCATGAACCCAGCCGCCAAGATAGGACATTGCACTTGTCAGTGCGTGCTGCTTAGCCTGTGCACCCAGTGTCCTGGGCTCAGGTCTGGTCTTTATCATGAAGATACCGATAGTGACCAGCATGATGGAAAGAATGCATGCAGCCCCGAGCCCGAATGCCAGCTCGATGCCGAAATTCCTGAGCACCTCTATCTTGGTGACTGAAAACGTCAGGAGCCCGGCAATGGTTGTCATAGCGCTCATCATGACCGGCATTATGATCTCGGAGGCGGAAACGCGCGCATCGCCTTTTTTCAGGTAGTGATTGTACATATGCACTGCATAATCCGACCCCACGGCTATTAAAAGGACCACCACAGCAGGGGAGAGCATGTTGAACGGATAACCCAGAACGGTTTTCAGTCCGACTGTCCATATGATGGCGAGAAATACGACAATGAGCGAAAGCACCACCCCTGCGCTCTGGCGCAGTCCGAATGCCAGGACAAATATCATCCCTATTATTATGATCGGGGTCAGGACCATCAGGTCCTGGGTCATGTAATGATCCAGATAGTATGCGATTACGACATCACCGCCCACATAATACAGACTATCACCCACAACACCCTTTACCGTATCTATGATCTTTCCGCACGACTTGAAGCCGTCATTCCCGTTTTCAATATTCATGGCTATAAGGCAGTATCGCGCATCAGCAGTTACAAGCGAACCCAGATACATCTCTTTTGACAGCACATATTCCCTGAATGCATCCATCTCTTGGTGTGTAGCAGGGATTTCAGGCATCAGCTCGGACACCTCTATCCCGTCATCGATCTTCCTGATATCCATGACATTGGTAAGGCTTGTTATCTGATAGAGTTCTTCAACCCCTTCAAGCTCTGTAGTAAGCCTCTTTACCAGGTCCAGTGAGACTGGATGGAATACACTGTTTTCAGGAAATTCAAGGACCACGAACATCAACCCGGCACTGGAGAATTCCTTGTTGCACTTGCGCAGGAGATCCCCTACCTTGTCATTTACCGGCAGCCATTTCTCATAATCATTATCGATCTTCAGATCCTTGGCCAGGTATATCATGATAAGAGTGATGCAGATGAAAAAGACAATAAGTATATGCCTGAACCGGATGATCCAATCGATCAATGTCTTAAGATGCTTATCCATATAGCCTAAAACCTCCCGTTATTGTTACATTTCACTGTATTCAAATATATTTTATTCAACCCTTTTCCAAAGGCGGCAGCACACGGCCCACAATATTCCTTACTTCCCCCAGCACTGAATCGAGATCCAGGGCCTTGCTCACTGCATGCCGGATAACCAGCCCTTCAATCATGGCAATGAGAAGCGTACAGTAGACCTCTTTGTTGGGTACGATAAATTCCCGGTTCTCCTCGCCCTGAGAAAGTAAAGATTTGACGATCTCATCGTACTGGGCATAGAGGTCCATAATCCGCTCCCGCATGAAATCATCCTCATAAGAGGATCCCCAGAACACAAGCATGGAACTGTACAGCTCCAGATCATCTATCAGTGATCTGATAAAGAACTCGCCCATACGAACGATCTTGTCTCTTGCTGATTTCAAATCGGATATTTCAGAATAGACACCCTTGAGGGTTTCATCCATCCAATACCGGAAAAGGTCTTTCAAGATATCCTTCTTGGAAGGATAGTACCAGTATATGCTTCCCTTAGACAGGCCGTATTCACCGGCGATATCATCGATGGTTGCCTTGGCATATCCTTTATTCTGGAAGCAGTGCATCGCTGCCTCTATGATCTGCTTTTTTCTGACCTCTGCAGACTCTCTCCTCCTTGCCATTACAAACCCCGCAATCTTTCATTTAACATACTGACTGGTCAGTATGTTAAATATTTCCCTTTCCGGCGTCAAGAAAAAAGATCATGCAGTGAGGGAGAAAAAGATTGGGGTGCTGGAGACAGGGGCGGGAGTAATAGAGAGTTGGAGACAAAAATTGAAGAATTGGAGCTGAGGGAAAAAATCGGAGTACCGGACTGAACTACCCCGCAGCAGGCTACGGGGTATCAAAGACCTTCTCAGTTGAATAGCCCATTCGCTGCAAGCTGAGGGGAATTTTACCCTAAAAGAGATCAAAGTTAGAGATGATCATAGTGGGGAATACCTTCTCCTGGCCATGTTCTGTAGGAGCGCCTTCAGGCGCGACCAAGCCAGGGCCGTTGACTCCGGTTAGGACTAGGTCGCCGCTGAACCGGCTCCTACACGATTTGGGTAAATAATGCATTACCTCTGCAAGGCTGATTGTTCCTGTTTCTTACTGTTTATTGAAACCAGGGTTCTTCGATGCAAGATAGAGCGATATGATCTTTCTGATTGAGGCAAGTCCTATCTCATCGAGATCGATTTCACCAGGCAGGACAAACTCAAAGCTGTCAATCTCCTCGTCCGATTTCATGGCATCAAAGGATGAAACCTTGCATACAAAGGCAAGGTCAAGGGTGAAATAGGTCAGTCCTGCATATTCATACGTGTTGGGCTGTGAAGTGAAAAAGGTCTTCTCACTGACAACAAGATTCAGTTCCTCTTTTAGTTCCCGCTCAAGGGCATACTCTGCACTCTCTCCTGTGTCGACAAACCCTCCGGGCAGGTCCAGCTTCCCCTTCATGGGCTCCTTTGCCCTTCTGGTGAGCAATAGCCTGCCATGGCTGTCTTCAATGAGCGCTGCAACCGCGGCAGCGGCATTTATGAAGAACACAAATCCGCATTGCTCACACAGGAAAGATTTATCCTTATGGAAATGAAATCTTTCCGAGGCACATTTCGGGCAGAATCTGAAAACATTCTCAGGTAATGTGCTCTTCGACGGGTCCTTCATATCATCTTCACCATGTTGATCGGCCCGATGAAGGCATCGGGCCCTACTGACTCAAATACTATAATTACTGCTGAAAACCGCTCCTGCTATTTTCAAAATTCCAAATCCGAAATTCGAAATTCGAAATATTTTCCTTACACCTTAAACCTTATACCTTCTTTACCCAATGCCTATGGCTTTTCTCTATCAATCCCGGCAAGCTCATAATATTTATCATTTTTAACCATCTCTTTGAGGCCCTTAAGCGTCAGATAGGGCTGGTCCTTGGCGAGCATGTTCGAGATTGCAGCAGGTATGTAGCCTGCAGGATCGGAACTAACCGTGTATGTGACGTGAGTTGAATTCTCATCTATCTTTGTAAGAGTAGCCCTGCCGATCAGCCTGGTCATCCTTACATACTTCTCCTGCACAGGCACGATCTCCTCCTTCAGGGCATTCATGGAAATAATGGCAACCCCCTCTTCTATATGCTTATCTATAATAACATCGATAACCATGTCCCGGTCGCTCACAGGCCACGGTGTAGCCAGGATAAAATATATGATCTCATGAGTGTCGGACATCCTGTTGATCAACCTGATGTCGCGGCAGAAGCCATACCAATGAGGAAATGACGGGGTATCCTTAAAAACCTCCAGAATCACCTTCATGGGGGCATTGACATCGGTAACCCCTAGAAATTCGTCAGACGGAGAATCTTGAGACGGCCTTGTATATACCTGGATTCCGTCGCCATGCTTTGCAGGCTTCCACCCCTGACCGATTTCTTCTGCATTTGTCTGCCCTATGGTAAAGAGAGATACCAGCATAAACAGCAATACATGCCTTTTCATATACCCCCTCCAGGAGTAGAAAAATATTATTTCCTAGAATATGTACAGGGAAATATCGGAAGATGGAATATAAAAATACTGACCTACAAAACGGACCACATCCGGACTGTTCAGTGAATATCCATAAAAACCGTGGACATTCATTCATGATTCGTTATGTATATAAATAGTTTTTATAAGTGAAGGGAGAACCATAAAAGGATAGCAAGCATATTATGTGCGGCAGATTTATTCAGATATCAAATCCTGAAAAAATAAAGGTAAAGATTTCTGAGCTTGAAATAAGCAAGGAGACCTCTTATGCCTTTACGCCGAGGTACAACATCGCCCCGACTCAGAACATCCTTACCGTGCTCAATCACCAGGTGCCGAAGCTCGTCTATACCCGCTGGGGGCTCGTGCCGTTCTGGTCAAAGGATATCTCTATCGGCAGCCGCATGATCAATGCGCGCTGTGAGACCCTGCTGGAAAAAGCATCCTTCAGGACACCGCTCAGGAAGAACCGCTGCATCATCTTTGCAGACGGCTTTTTCGAATGGAAAACAACGGATAAGAGCAAGACACCTTATTTCATTCATCTGAAGGATTCCGAACCCTTCGCCCTTGCAGGGCTGTGGGACCAGTGGACAGACAGGGCAACCGGCACGAACGTGGTCTCGAGCACCATCATCACCACCTCCCCCAACGACCTTATAAAAGATATTCACAACAGGATGCCGGTCATCCTTGATCCTCATGATTATCAAACATGGCTGAGCATGGAAAATCTGCCGGATAATGTCCTTATGGCATGCCTGAAGACATACCCGTCAGAGAAGATGGATTCGTATGAGATATCCCGCATGGTGAACAGTCCTGCAAACGACAACCCTGAAATCATACAGCCATATGCGCCCGGCACAGACAGACTGTTTTAATCCACATTTTACACAAAAGATGAAATAGAGACCGTGGGAGCGGCCGCGATTTAACGGTATATGCAATAAAACTTTATCGCGGCTTAAAGCCGCTCCCACAGAACAAGACCATATATAGGCACTATCCGTTTCATCTATCTGACTTCTTATATCCGATCTTTCCGGCCTGCATCTCATAGGCATCATGAATCAGTTCTTCCTCGGTCCTGAAAAGATCATCAGTGGGTATCTTGAGGGTTTTGACAAGCCGTCTCTCCATGTCATGATGCTCTTCGAGTGACCTGTCTTCCAGGATATGGAAGATATCAAATTCATGCCGGATCTGCCTGCACACAAGTATTGTCCTGTGACAGGTGATGGGGTCCTTCTCCGCACACATGAGGCATGCGGTATGTTCTTTTGCTATTTCTCTGAGGCGCTCGAGGCCCTGCTGAAACATGCTGCTCTGCGCCACTGTGCCGAACAAGACCCTGCCGTCCTTGTACATCTCTTCGTCTGCCGGTCTTCCGCCAAGGAGATTACCGAGAAAGAAATAGCCTATGCCTTTTGAGGACAGACCCTGTTCAAGCACAGCCTTGTTGAACTCGGGCCTGTATCTGCTGTATGGCATGGACCGCACATCAACAACAGCGGTAACCGCATACATAGCCAGCAGATCAGTAAACTCCCGGGTAATAAAGGGAGAATACCCGATTGTATAGAGTCTGCCGCTCAATCGTTACACCTTTCCTCATATGGACTGAAAGACGATTATACCCATTTCCATCCGGATTATCACTGCTGAAAAGAACCGTTCAATGCATACAGGGCTGATCACTACATTCACTGTATGTATCCCCTGGGGAAGCTGTAAGGCATCATCTGATCGAGATGATACATTGACATACCCTTTGCCGGGATTAATATGTATTATAGATAGGTTGGCCATTTTATGACATGTAATGAAATGTTTTCAGCACGTATGTTGTTCGTTTTATTTGCATGCCGGCGTACTGGCCGCTTTACCGGTTCCGGCTCAGTATTTTGGACCCTGATAAGGTCAAACACCGGCATCTTGAGAACAGAGAGAGGAAGAAAGGAGGTCAGTGATGTTTGAACAGATCTTATTTCCGACAGATTTTTCCGATGTAGCAAAGAAGGCCCTGAGTTTTGTTAAGAAATTACGAGAGGCAGGGGGCAGACAGGTGACCCTGCTGCATGTTATCGATCAGTCAAACCTCGACACACTGAGCGCCATCAATACCGTGCCTGATTATCTTACCATAGAAAAAGATATGGAAGAAAAGGCATTCAGGGAACTGGAGTTTATGGAAAACGAACTGAAAGAACTGGGGTATGATGTTACTATCAAGATTGCAAAGGGATTTCCGTTAAGAGAAATCCTCAGGGTCGCAGAAGAAAAACCTTCTTCCGTCATTGTTATCGGATCTCACGGCAAGAGCAATATTCAGGAGATGCTCCTGGGCTCCGTCTCCGAAAAGGTGATAAGAAAGGCGAAGATCCCTGTGCTCGTAGTAAAGAGGTGAGCTGAAACATAAAAACATCTCCAGGTTGAAGCATCCGGGAATTAAAGAGGTTATAAGGCTCTGCCAAGGTCAACAGGATTCGACCGAGTGATAACTGGTTGCCCTTACAGAGATTTTTTCTTCTGAATGATTTCTATGAGTTCGATATCATAGATAACTGTCTTGCCTGCAAGAGGAGCATTTGCATCAACAGTGACTGTTCCATTCGATATCCCGATCACGACTGCGGATATCTCATAGCCTTCTTCATCCACCATCTCGAAGTCCATACCGATATGGGGCACCACTCCTTCGGGGAGTTCATCATTGGGCACTTCAAATACAAGGTCGTCGTCGTACATGCCGAACCCTTCCTCAGGTTCCACCACAACTGTCTTCTTTTCCCCCGGATACATGCCGACAACCGCATTCTCAAACCCGTTTACAACCTCGTCAGATCCTATGGTGAACTTTAACGGCATAAGGCCGACAGACGATTCAAAAACGCTCCCGTCCTCAGACCTGCCGGTATAATTAACCTTGACTGTGTCACCTTTCTTCGCTGTCTGAACCATGTTAGTGTTCCTTCCCTATGAGCAAGAGAGGTATAAATGAAATGCCGGCAAAGAGTCAATGCTTTCCTTAAAAGAAACTCCATGTAATCAATATCTCTATCACCTTCCCTTTCACCATGTACGGCATTATTTTAATTATATGTGAGTATAATATCTGGAGGACATCTTGAAAAAGATCATCTTTTACCAGCGAAAGGTTCTTATTACAGGGGCATCGGCAGGCATCGGAAAGGCCCTTTCCAGGGAGTTCGCCAGACGGGGTGCATGGCTTGCACTGGGCTGCCTTCCGGGCGAGGCTATCGAACTCGAGAACTGGTCACAGGAATTGCAGCAGACCTACGGCATCAAGACATGGACGTTCCCTGTGGATCTCCTTGAAGATAATGGCCCGGAAAGGCTTTATAAAGCCGTGGTCGAACAGGCAGGCCAGATCTTTGCCCTGGTGAACAATGCCGGAATGGTCTCATACGGCAACTTCTGGAATACATCCTGGGAAAGGCAGTATCAGACTTTTCAACTCAACCTGTATGTTCCCATGCGCCTCATGTATCTTTTTCTTCCGGGCATGATCGAACAGGGTCAGGGAGTTGTGTTCAATACATCCAGTGTATCGGCTCTTCAACCCACACCGTTCCAGAGCATATACGGCGCAACGAAGGCAGGACTCCAGAGCATGTCCGAGGCAATAAGGGCAGAACTCAAGGGAACAGGGGTCTCGGTCTGCACGCTCAATCCACCCTATATCAATACCCGTCTTCTCAAAACAGATGGTTATCCGCCTGATCTGAGATTCTATTCCATAAGCGGTATAAAAGACCCTGAGTGGCTCGCCGAACATGCACTAAAAGCATTTGAAAAAGACAGGATGCTCTATGTTCCCGGCCTATCCTCAAAGATTATACATCTGTTCCTTCCGAGGATATCGCCAAGGTGGCTTATAGATGTGTTTGCAAGATTTTTTATGCAGGGATGGAAAAATCCGCACCAGTCCTGACCTGCAGGTCTCATGAATCACCTGTCATATCAGGAGGATGTTATGCCCGATTATATTGAAGAATTTATCTTCTACGGCGATGATATCAGGATCGAACGTTTCCCTGCCCGAACACGTTTTATCTATGCACATGCGCCGATGGCACCGCTGGAAGATCCATACTCAGCCATCAGCACGGCATTGAATGAACCTGTCTTAGCGGAACCCCTGGAGCGTCAGCTCACATCAACAAGCAGGGTGACCATTGCATTCGATGATCCATGCCTGCCGGTTCCCCTGATGAGGAACGACATACGTGCAATGGTGATCGGGGAGCTTATCCGGAGGCTCTATAAAATAGGCATACCCAGGGATCATATCCGGATCATCTGCGCCAACGGCCTGCACAGAAAATGGACAATGAAGGAACTCTCCCTGGTACTGGGCGAAAAGGTCATCAAGGAGATGGGTGCGCAGAGGATCACATGCCATGATGGAACAAAGGAAAACGAACTCATCCACCTGGGGACAACCCCTTCAGGATATGAGGTGGAGATCAACCGGGCTGTTATCGATTCCGACATAACCATCTATGTCAATGTGAATTTCACATCCATGAACGGGGGCTGGAAGAGTATCCTTGTAGGGCTCGGATCGTGGCGAAGCATCAGACACCACCATACACCCCTTCAATGGAATTCAAAACAGTCCATAATGAACCCTGAGACCAATCCCATGCATGAGATCTTAAGAGAGATGGGAGGGTTTATTCGTGACAAATGCAACGTCTTTCAGATTGAGAGCGTTATCAACAACAAGGTCTGGCCGTGGCCCCTCGATCAGCTCCTTGCCCCCATGA
>JAFGTK010000090.1 GCA_016934135.1 Deltaproteobacteria bacterium
CATCAGCCTTGACGGCGAAATTGCAGGCAGCCTTAATTTTGCGGATATTGCAAAAGAGAGGTTTTCCCCGGATATCGATACCAGTCTTTTAGAACAGCTCGGTGTGGTGGTTTCCATCTGCCTTTCCAATGTTGCCGCTCACGAGGAGCTCAAGGCACTGGCATTCAAGGACCCCCTGACCGGGCTTTTGAACCGCAGGGCCATGGAAAAGGCATTGAAAAGGGAATTCGGCAGGGCAAAGCGCTACAATACCCCGCTTACGCTGGCGTTTATCGATCTGGACGGCTTCAAACGCATAAACGATGATCACGGGCACGACAGCGGGGATGACATATTGATCTTTGTTGCATCCACACTTATGGATTTAAGCAGAGACAGTGACATCGCTGCCCGGTATGCAGGTGACGAGTTTGTACTGATACTGCCCGGCACAGACCGCGAGGAGGCAGGGAAATTCATGGATCGGATGCGGGCATACTTTCTCGGGCACCCGGTAATGATCCAGGGAAACCCTGTTCCTGTACAGTTCAGCTTCGGCATTGCTTCGGCCCTGGATGAGGATGTCAAGGATACAACGGCCTTTATCAAGCGGGCCGATGTTGCCCTTTATCAGGATAAGGGCCGCAACAAGGCACGATAAGGAGTAGTGATGAACAAGAAGGTATTCAACAAGAGGGCTTTCATATCGGTTCTCACCTTCGCTGGTTTTCTTATTATGGGAATTACCGGGATTATACTGTTCATTACCCCGGCGGGAAGGATTGCATACTGGACAAACTGGACATTTGCCGGGCTTACCAAGACGCAGTGGGGGAACATACATATTGTCTCGAGTCTGCTGTTCTTGATTGCAGGGATACTTCACACCTGGATGAACTGGAAGCCGCTTATGGGATATATCAGGAACAAGGTCAAGAGAGGAATCAGATTTTCGTGGGAACTGGGCATAACGCTGTGCATACTCCTTTTCATCATTGTTGGTGCCGTCCTTGAAATACCGCCGTTTGGCTCCTTCCTTGGATTCAATGAGTTTGTAAAGGAATCATGGATCGCCAGCGAATCACACGAACCGCCGTTCGGGCACGCAGAGATGCTGTCCCTGAAAGGTTTTGCAAAAAAGATGGACATTGACCCGAAAGGTGCCGTGGAGGCACTGCAGTCGAAAGGGGTCAGGATTGTCAGTGTCGACGATTCCCTGGAGAAGATTGCACATGAAAACAAGACCTCTCCCATGGAGTTATATCTCATGATAAGGCATCTTGAAAAACCGGACATGGCTCCAGGCTCACAAGTGTACACTGCAGAGATGATCGAAGAGAAATTTGCAGGCAGCGGTATCGGCCAAAAGACCCTGGGGCAGGTATGCGAATAGTTTGGGCTTGACTGCTCAACGGTCCGCAAGAGGCTCGTGCAAAAGGGAATCGAGATAAGCCAGGGCGATAAGATCAAAGCCAGCGCCGAGCGGTATAACATGACCCCTCTTGATCTTATGAAGATCATTGCGGTGGAGTGACAGCGTTATCGTAAGGCAGCTCTTTGTTGATGATGGGTACTTTTTTCAGTTGACTCCCTTCTGTGCTCTTTTTCGCAAATCAAAATTTATTTGCTTTATCTTTAACCAGATACCCGACTTCCTGGATTCTTTATCTGATATTCAAGCGCATAACGCCAGGCTTGTGCGGCGTTGCTTTTACGAAGCTGGGTGCACAGCGCCTCTGCAATTCTGAATCCCGAGTCTTGAGCATGCTTTTTTGAGGTTTTTTATTCTGAATTCCGGCTACTGTTTTTTCATCCGGGTCGGCATTGTCCAAACGCGTTTGATAGTATATAGTGAGCCGATATTGATCCGTTGTTTTTTAAAAGCTGATGCGAAGAGAGACTGAAATAGCAGCGCTTATTCATATATTAGAGAGGAGTACCATGGAAGACAAAATCGGATTCGATAATGAGCGGTATCTCGCTGAACAGACCAGCTCGATCCTGGAGAGGGTACAACGGTTTAACAACAAGCTCTACCTCGAATTTGGCGGGAAGCTCATGTATGACTATCACGCCGCTCGTGTGCTGCCCGGATATGATCCGAATGTTAAGATGAGACTTTTGCAGAAGCTCAAGGACAAGGCGGACATAGTTCTGTGCATCTATGCCGGAGATATTGAGCGGAAAAAGATCCGGGCTGATTTCGGCATCACCTATGACTCCGATGCATTGAAGCTCATCGACGATCTCAAGGGCTGGGGCGTGAATGTGCTGGGTGTTGTCATTACCCGTTTCGAAGGTCAGCCGGCGGCAACCCTGTTCAAGAACAAGCTGGAAAGGCGGGGCATAAAGGTATTCAGACACCGCTATACGAAAGGCTATCCCACTGATGTGGACCTCATTGTCAGTGATGACGGATACGGGGCGAATGATTATATTGAAACAGATAAGCCGCTGGTGATCGTAACCGGCCCGGGTCCCGGCAGCGGAAAGCTCGCCACGTGTCTTTCCCAGATGTATCACGACTACAGAAAGGGAATAGAGTCCGGGTATGCCAAGTTCGAAACCTTTCCAATCTGGAACATCCCGCTCAAACACCCGGTGAATATCGCCTATGAGGCGGCAACAGCGGATATCAGGGATTTCAACCTCATCGACCCGTTCCATCTTGAGGCCTATAATGAGGCAAC
>JAFGTK010000091.1 GCA_016934135.1 Deltaproteobacteria bacterium
GGGTCTACGACATGTTTTCCTTGACAATGATGATCTTATGCTTACTGCGGGCCTGATCCATGTATGCCTCAAAGGCCATCTCTCTCTTCCTCTTCAGGAGTTCTTCCTTTATCTGATTGAGCTGATCCGTACTGGCGCTTTTCATATCCGCAGCATTCTTTTCCTTAAGCCAGACAACATAGACCTTGTCCCTGTTTACATACATCTTGGGCTTTGTAAGGGTATCGAGGTCATCCTTGATACCGGATAGCATTCCGAGTTTCGGGATGGAATATGCCGTGCGCTTGAATGAGCCTGTGTTCAGGGCACCAAGACCGGCGAGTTCGCCCAAATCCTTTTCAATGAGCTCTTTTCCATGTTCTTTTACCTTATCCAGCGCCATCTCTGCCGAGATATCGGTTATGATCTTATCACGTATCTCGCTCATCTCAGGTATCCGGGATTTGATCTTTTCATTGACCATATAGACAATATACCCGGTCTCGATATCTGCAACACTACCCACCTCGCCGACAGGGTACATGAATGCCTCTTTCAGGATCTCTTTACCCTGAGCAAACCCGATATTATCATCCTCGGCAAACGGGCCTATCTCTTCGACTTTCAGGTTCTTTGCCCGGGCATAGGCATCAAGATCAGTATTCCCCTGCTCATAAAGTTCGGTAAATGCTGTTTCCGCCTGCTCTTTGGCAAGGATCCTTGCCCGCTGACGCTTCAGCATATCCATGATGGATGCAGAGACCTCTTCAAAAGGTGCAAGTTTCGATTCCTGCTTTTCTTCAAGTTTCATTACATGAAATCCCAGATAGGTCCTGACCGGTTCTGCGATCTCTCCTGCATTCATGGAATAGAGATTGTCTCCCATCGGCTGCGGCAGGCTGTCCTTCGGCACAAGCCCGATATCGCCTCCGATAAAGTTGGTCCCTGGATCTTCCGAATGTTTCTGGGCCAGTGCGGCAAAGTCTGCTCCTGCACTGATCTCGTCGTAGATCTTCTGTGCAATGGCCTTTTTCTCGGCAACTACACTCTCCTGCGCCCCTTGCGGGACCTTTATGAGTATGTGCCGCCCATGAACCTTTGCCTGGGAAGTGTACTGGTCCTTGTGAGAATCATAGTATTCCAGTGCCTCGTCACCAGTCACCTCAATATCCTTGAGATATGCTTCTACAGGGAACTCTATGTAGGAAAGCCGTATCTTGGGAGAAATCTTGTATGACTCCTTGTTTGTATCGTAGTAGGCTTTCATTTCTTCATCGCCAGGCGAAACCACCTGCTCAAATCTCTTTGACTCAAGGGGAATATAGTAAAGATCAAAGGTGTCGTTTTTCTGCTTGAAAACAGCTTCCATCTCTGCGCTTTCAACAATGATGTTTTCCGTAATTATGGAATAGACCCGCTGCTGGAAAATGCGTGTCCTCTGGTCTTCCTCAAATTCGCGCGGGGTCATCCTCTCGTATGCCAGGATACGCTTATAGCTGTCCACATTGAACCCGTTCTCATCCGAGAATGCCGGAACTGACTGTATAGCCTTCTGCAGCTCTTCATCGGAAACCTTAATGCTCATTCTGGATGCCTCGACTCCAAGCACATAATCATC
The DNA here is from genome assembly GCA_016934135.1 of Deltaproteobacteria bacterium. Taxonomy (GTDB): domain Bacteria; phylum Desulfobacterota; class Desulfomonilia; order UBA1062; family UBA1062; genus DSAD01. The sequence continues at coordinate 1,598 of JAFGTK010000091.1, forward strand.
GACCAACTGCTCCAGTGCCTTGTTTTTCAGGTCGAACCTTTCTATCATCTCAGGGGTGAAAGCATCGCCGAACTGCTGCTGATAATATTTAAGCATATCACTGTATGCCTTGGAGTACTGCTGGAGGGAGATGATATGTCGGTCAACCTTGGCTACCTTGTTTGCCTCACGTGCCAGGTATGTGCTTCCGCCCCAAAAGACAAAAACAACTATAATAGCGCCGAATATCACTTTGGTTATCCAGCTCTTGGAACGCTTTCTCATATAGGTCAGCATGAAACTCTCCTTTAACTCCGCTATCGATTTTCTGGGCAAGATAGATTAATATGGGAATTATTGCAAGGGCTTCGTTTTTGTATGTTGTTTTTCACAATCTTTCCCGATAATATGAACAGGCCACAACAATATCATATCCGGGGTGATCATGACATGGGCAGAATAATCTTTTTTGCAGGTATAGCAGCTACGGTAGGAGGCTTTTGTGTCATCATCTACCAGGCTCTCATGTATCTGATGAACAATACATGGATCCAGTACACACTGATGACATTGATCGAGAACGGCCCGCAATCCCTTTGGGAATTTATTGACACATACCCGTCGGTATCGAATATGCTCGGTTCATGCCCCTTGTTCCTGTCACTTATCATACTGGGTTGTATTCTGCTTCTGATCGGATCAAGGCTTGAAAACAGATATCATTCGTGACGCCGGATATACTTATCTGGCAAGGCCCGCCTACTCCTGGCTCCATATCCCGATTCCGCGCGCCTTTGCCTCCTTCTCATAAGAGATAAAAAGATCCCTGTACTCATAATCGAATCTTACGTATGCACGTGCCCATCCGTCTTTGATTATACGTCCGTTCAAGAGCACATCGTCCATATATACATATGCAAGGGTTCTTCCGTATTTGTCGTACTGAACAGCGGCTGTCTTTATATAAACCTTCTTGCCGAGGAGCAGTTTTGAGAGATAGCGTTTGCTCTGAAGGCCGAAAGGCTCTTCTTCGGAATACGGCGACTTGACCTCCGGGGCGTCGACACCGATGAGCCGGATCTTCCTTCCGTCATCAAGCTGTATGGTATCGCCGTCATATACTTTCCGCACGTCATGAAGGTCCAGCGCCTTTGCCCAATGATAGAGACCCATCAGTACTATGATCATCACAACAACCAGTGGCCAGCGTATATAATCCTTCATCATTTCCTCGTCATTTACAAGTGTCGTCGAGCTGATCCAGATTCTCAAGCACAGCCCTGGCATAGAGCCCGCTGTGCGTGATAGGAGCCAGATGTGTACCCGGAAGAACTGCAAGGGTGCGCTTTACCGGCAATGTCCCTGTATCACTGAAGTATGTATCCCAGAAAGCCTGTACCTGTTCGTCGGAAATCCCTTGCGGATCCGGGCATTTAAGGATTTTCCTCGCATCCATGCAGGTGTCCTGATCCCCGAAGATCACTACAAGATTTCCAAGAGTGCTTACCCCAAGGGAAGGGCTGTCGCAATATGCACTGCAATCCCTGATATCCCTGCCGATCCTGCGCAGTTTGGCCGGATGAAGATTGACAATGGCCGACGGGACGGATCGGAAAAGATCTCCGGCAAATCCTCTGGTGAATCCCCATGCAGAACTCAGAGAATCCAGCGCATGTCCTTTGAAAACAAGCCTTGATATCTTAAGAGATTCACCCATGAACCTGAGTGTCAGCCCCATAGGGCTCCAGCGCTCATATCCTGCAGGGCATACCTGTGCAAGACCGGTAACAGACCCTGGGTATGCATGTGCAAACCTCCTTGCAAGAATACCTCCGTGAGACCAGCCCACGCAGACTATGTCGGAGAGAATCCCTCCATTGACGGAATCTGTCCGTGCATTGTTTACAAGCACATCACCGTCAAAGACCGGTTCATATCCATTCACTTCGATCCCCTGTGATGCAAGAACCCATCTCAGGACCTCCATGAGTACTGCGTCTTTGCCGCGGTCTCCCCTCCATTTCCGGTCCTTGCCGTACGGGGTGTCGCATACCGGAACGACAACGATCCCAGACTTGCTCATGGCTGCAAGTCCGGAGGTGAATGCATATGCATCACCCGGCCTCTGGGCATGGCCATGGAAAAAGACTAGAACCGGCCCTGAAAGCATTTTCCGGTTCCTGTCTCTCTCTTTTTCCTTTCCTGTGCGGCTATCGATAAGAAGATAATAGGCGTTTATCTTCTCGCTGTTGAAACTGACTTTTAGACAAACCGTCCCGGGTTTCTCAAACATGCCTCTTTGACCTGCATATGCTGCAGCAGGCAACGCAAAAGCAACAAAACCGAGCATAAAAATCTTAATGAACATATGGCTCAGCCGCGGAACGAGGAACCCTTTTCTATATCGATGATGGAATGTCCGCCCGGGAATGTCTTGATCACGTAATCGTGAAGGTTGTCCATCTTGCGGATTACATCTCTGATCTTGCGTGATTCTTCGAGGATCTGTTTGGCCATATCTCTTATTGATTCATCTTCAATGCTTTTATAGATACCCTTGGCCTCACCCATAATGACCGTAAGAGGCTGGAATACCTCATGTGCTGTCGTGCTTGCAAGCTGAGTAATCATCTCAAAAAATTTTACCCTCTCCTGTTCATCACGCAGTGCAATATAGTCGAATGCCCTCTTGACGGTAAACCTCAGAAGGTCTGTACCGAAGGGCTTGATTATATAGTCATAAGCACCTGAGCGGAGGGCATCGATCACACTGTCGATGCTTGCATAGCCGGTAATCACCACGATGAGAGAATTCATCTGCCTTTTGCGGATGAAATCGATAATGGCCATGCCGTCTATATCCGGCATCCGCAGATCAGTTATCACGAGGGGGAATTCCTTTTCCGCCAGGATACGGATCCCCTTCTCGCCACCGATAGCCTTGACCACCTTTATGCCTTCCTCGCTCAGGATATCCTCGACAAGGCAGCAGTCACCCTCATCGTCATCAATGACAAGGACTTCCTTCTCTTGATCAGTCTTGGGGAAATGTATCATATATTATTCATTAATAAAGAAAAGAAACCGGTTTATCAAGACATTTGGGCAATACTGTATGACATTACACCACCTACTGCCTGATTATGTTATTGATACGTTTCGATCTTTTACGAAAGGAGATATTTCTTGCCTTGCCCGGCCATCCTCAGTTATCTATCTGCGTCAGATTGATGTTACCGAGATACGAGTGAACCATGGCGACTATAGGGGTTACAACCGGATCATAGTGTTCATCGTACTCAACAACGAACCGTTCTCCGGCAAAAAAGATAACTACAGGCCTTACATCGTCCCACTTGTTAAGAAGCTGTTCTCTATATTCTGTAATCGTCATTATAGTCACCTTTCGTATTCGATCTACTTATTATTATCGGTAGATTTTACGAACACTTAAGCGGAAATATCACTCAAGGCCGAAGATCATGCCAAACCGTCCGAAACCGGTTTTCAATTCCTGATTATATGTTCTGAAATCAGGATTTTCCGTGATGTTTTTACCCACATATGTCAGGCACTGGGCTGAATTGCATCTCGGACTCAGCACGGTCAGAGGTTTTCGCTGCATCTCTGCCTTTTTAAAGGTTTCCCTGTCATAGATTATGCCTCCCAGGTATTCGGGTTTTACGGCATAGAGAGACTCCATGTTATTAATCCGCTCATCCGCGGTCTGACAGATCCTGTTATACAGGAACAATCCCTGCTTGAGGTCTGAGACCTGATTCATGACAATCCAGGGTTTGTATACCTTCCTGGGTTCGTAAAACTCAACCTTCTGGCAGAGTTTATCTTCAATGTGTTTAAACCGCTGGAATGAGGCCTTTATACAGGCATACCCCGCAATGATATCCTGCGGTGTAGTGATGGTGATGATCTCGTCCGAGGCCAGGGCAAAATCCATAACAACGGAACTGATCCCAGCACTGAGATCAAAAATGGTGAAATCATAGTTCTTGCTGATCTTTCTGAACCCGCGGATGAACTTGGAACGCTGGACATAATTGATATTGGCGAGCTTGAATTCTCCGGAACTCCCGCCTACAAGATCAAACCCGTACGAGGTATGCTCGATCATCTCTTCAAGCGATACATCACCCAGGAGAAAATCATAGAGTGTATAATCAGGAAACAGCGCAAGCTTGTTCGAGATATCCGCATTCCCCAGATCCGCATCGATGAGCAGAACCTTTTTCCCGGTATCTGCGATGATCTTTGCAATATTGGTGGAAACATGGGTTTTGCCTACTCCACCCTTGTTGGACAGGACCGATATAATCCTGCTCTCCCTGTTCACATCTTCTGTCTCTTTGATATCTTTATCATTGGCAGCCACAGATGACGGATTCGAATAAACAGTATGTATTGCCTTGAGAATCGCCTCTTTATCAGCCAGTGCAGGATAGACCTTTTTACCCATATGGAAAGTCAGGGTCTCGACAAGCTCTTTCTGCATAGGGTCGCCTATAGCCACCAATACCCCGCCATTCAAGAACCGCACCGGCAGGCTGCTGTAATTCTTGGCAAAGACTTCCTTCAATAACTCTACACATCTGCGGTCAGGGATTTCATTTTCGATGTCTATGTAAGGCATACCGCATTTGCGTGCCAATGATCTCGTGTCAATATCTCTGTTCATACAGACCTCTCTTGTATGATATTCGGAAAAAAGGATGTGAAGCTTTAATCTGCTTTCAGAATCTTTTCTTTTAGTGCATTGAGAAAATTGAGCGCATCGATCGGGCGGAGACTTTCAATATCTGTCTGAACAATCTCACCCAGGATATCTGAGTTTGTATCCTCGAACAGGCTGCCCTGTACCGGGGATTCCCGGTGAACCGCCGGGACCTGTTTGGCTTTTTTCCCGATATTGGCGAGGATCACGCGTGCATTTTCCACCACCTCGTCCGGGATACCGGCAAGACGCGCCACATA
>JAFGTK010000092.1 GCA_016934135.1 Deltaproteobacteria bacterium
ATGAAACAGCGCTACCCCCTTGCAATCCTCTTTATAGAAATCGATCCCCTTGAGGTCGATGTCAATGTGCATCCTGCAAAGGCAGAGGTTCGTTTTAAGAACACCTCTGCGGTATTCGGGCTTGTTGCAAAGACCATACAGGGAACTTTTCTGATGCAGCATAAGGAATCATTGCCTGATACGGAAAACACAAAGGATCATTACACAGTGCAGGAATCCATGCCGCTGATGTATAAGAGCAGGCCGTTGCCCGCGATTCACGAAGAATCAATTTTTCAGAAAACCCTGTTTGAAGAGACAAACACAACATATGCCGACAAGACGGTTATAGGTACTTTCCTGTCAACCTATATCCTTCTCGAAGGAGATTCATCCTTGTACATAGTTGACCAGCATGCAGCGCATGAACGGATTATGTATGAGAAACTGAAAAGGATATACACAACGCAAAGCATCCAGAGCCAGATGCTTCTTACGCCTGTTGTTCTGGAGCTTACCCCTGTAGAATCCAGTGCTTTTGACGAGATATCATCATATGTGTCTTCAATGGGAATAGAAACCGCTCCTTTCGGAGAATCTGCTCTGGCTGTCAGGTCCATACCGGCGATACTCGATAAGGGGGATATTACAGGCATCATTCTTGATCTTATTCATGAAGTCCTTCAGGGGGGATTCAACAGCGGAGACTACCTGCATGATATCCTTGCATCTGTTGCATGTCATGCAAGCATAAGGTCCGGGGCCGGTCTTGCAGGCTCCGAAATAGAAGCATTGCTCAGGGACCTCGATGAGATAGGTTCTCCGTTGACCTGTCCGCACGGCAGGCCTTTATTCAAGAGGATCGGCTCTGAGGAGATTGAACGGTGGATCAAAAGACGCCCCTGATCGTCATTACCGGCCCTACCGGCTCGGGAAAGACCGCAATTGCACTGGACCTGGCAGGTTTATATCCCATAGAGGTGATATCCGCAGATTCAATGCAGATTTACCGGTATATGGATATTGCTACGGCAAAACCCTCTAAAAAAGAGCGGTCTTTTCTGCCTCATCATCTCATCGATATTGTGAACCCTGATGAAGATTTCAATGCAGGTATGTTTGCTGCACTGGCAGGGCAGAAGATCTCCGAACTGCTTTCAAAAGGCAGGATCCCCATCGTGATAGGCGGTACCGGCCTGTATATAAAATCCCTTGTATACGGGCTGATCCCTGCCCCTGCTAAATCAGAGAAACTTCGTAGTTATTTCAGAAGGTTGAGCAAAAAAAAAGGGATATGGCTTCTCTGGCATTTTCTGGCCAGGCTGGACCCTGTCTCTGCTGAAAAGATAGCCCCCAATGATTCCTCAAGGATACTTCGTTATCTTGAGATCATCTTCCTCTCAGGTGTACGGCCGAGCAGTCTTCACGGCAGACACGGCTTTTCTATGCCTGCGTACAATGTGCAGACGGTCTGTATCATGCCGGAACGGAAGAAGCTGTATCATTCCATCGACAGCAGGGTATATGCCATGATGGATCAAGGCCTTGTAGAGGAAACAAAAGGGCTTCTTGAAAGAGGCTATACCCCGGCTTTGAGATCCATGCAGACCCTTGCTTATAAGCATGTGATCGGATATCTGAATTCGGATCTGAGCCTCGATGAAGCCGTTTCTCTTATTCAGCGGGATACAAGGCACTATGCGAAACGCCAGATAACCTGGATAAGGTCGCATAATGACCAGGGCTGTTATTACAATGCCGAAGAAGGCAGGCAGGTCATCTCACATCTGATCGAGGAGATATCCCATACGTCATGCCGGTGATGATACCGCCGGCAACTGCGATCAGGTTCATGAGAATATCCCTGATCTCAAAGAATCTTCCGGGGAGCACTGCCTGGATGAGTTCATCGGCTATCCCAAAGATTGCTCCGACAATCATGGCCGGCATGCTGCCCAGTGATGACATGGCGACGAGCAGATAGCCCAGAATCCCATATTGAAACAAGTGGAAGAATTCGTTCATGCATACGGTCATCTGAAGCGTTATTACTGCCAGTGATCCTGATGCGATCAGGCATATCCAGCCCGGTCCGATTGCATTTTTTCTTAATGATTTTATCAGAACATATGAGCCGATGATTATGCATATTCCCCATATCGCGGGTGAATATGCCTTCCCCATAAGCCTGGCAGCCGATGCAGCCAGAGCCGGGCCGGGCTGAATCAGTGCAAGGTTTGCACAGGCAAAAAGAAACGGGAGCATACCCTGTCTGATAATGTCCTTGTTCATCTGCTATTTGCGCCTTGTTCCATCAGGTATTTTCATATATTGCAAAAGATCGGTTATATGATAAGGGATATTTCGTGATTCACAATACTAAACGTTACTTTGAAAAACGCCTCCGCAAGAAGACAGGCGCTGCCATACACGATTATCGCATGATTGAAAACGGGGACAAGGTTATTGTAGCTGTCTCAGGAGGAAAAGACTCTATTGTCCTGCTCAAGGTGCTTTCTGATCTGCAAAGGGCTGCACCGGTAAGCTTCGAGATTCTGCCTGTCCATATCTCGACCGGATTTGAAAAGGGTTTCTCGTGTATTGCTCAGTGGATCGAAGAGGTCCTTCACCTTGATGTGATGGTGATTGAATCCGGAATCGCCGAGATACTCAAAGAGGCCTCAGACCCGGATAAGAGCCCGTGCGCACTGTGTTCGAGACTCCGCAGGGGAAGACTCTACAGCCTGGCCAGTGAGACAGGTGCTTCTTCCATTGCACTTGGACATCATATGGATGACGTAGTAGAGACATTCTTTCTGCGCTGCCTTTTTACCGGCCAGATCGGGGCAATGGCTCCATCTCGGTATTCAAACGATGGAAAAAACAGGGTGATCAGGCCCCTTGCATATTGCACAAACGATCTTGTAAATACGTATTTCAGTTTTCTGGACATAGAACCGATTGAAAATACATGTGTTATACGCCCAGACGGGAAAAGAGATATGATACGCAAATATATTGATATGGTTGAAAAAGATATACCTTTGTTAAGATATTCCGTGTTTGCCGCGCTGGGGAATGTCGATATGAAGAGCATGTGTTTCAAGGAAAATACCGATGCGAATTCTCATTGATTCTGACAAACCCAAGCCAAGGGCGATAAAACGCGTGGCCGAGATCCTTTCCGATGGAGGTATTATCGTATATCCCACAGATACGGTCTATGGCCTGGGATGCTGTATATCAAACAAGAAAGGCATAGACAGGATCAATGCCATCAAGGCTTCGGTCAAACCCAGAAGCATAATGTTCTCGGACATCAAAAGTATGAGCATGTATGCAAAGATCTCCAACGAGACCTTCAGGGTATTGAGAAACCTGCTGCCCGGACCGTATACCATCATACTTCCGGCAACCAGGCTGGTACCCAGGCTGCTTCAATCCAACAGGAAATCCATTGGTGTGCGTATACCCGACCACTGGTTCTGCAAGGCAATAGTTGAAGAGATAGGCGAGCCGATAATAACCACAAGTGTTCCCCTGTCTCATGAAAGACTGCATATAGATCCGGTTGAGATAGACAATGACCTCGGACACAGAGTGGATGTAATTGTCGACAGCGGGATACTCCCCGACATTCCATCTACAATGATCTCTCTGGAAACAGATATTCCGCAGGTTATCCGCGAGGGCCTGGGCCCTGTCGACATACTGGGATAAAGCGCAGTGAAAAGGTTGTAGAAACATGAAAAAGATGCTGATCAATGCAATCCATCCTGAAGAGATCAGGGTTGCGGTTGTAGAAAATAATATACTCAAGGAACTCCATATAGAAAGTGCATTAAAGGAACAGCTCAGAGGAAATATTTTCAAAGGAAGGATTTCAAAGATCGAGAAAGGCCTGGATGCAGTCTTTGTGGATTATGGAAGGGAAAGACACGGTCTGCTGCCGGTGGGAGATATCAACCCTGTATTTATCCCCGGTGCGGATCCCGGCAGGGACGTAGCCTCATTACTGAGAACCGGCCTTGAGATACCGGTTCAGGTAAGCAGAGAGGAAAAGGCTGCCAAAGGGGCCCTGCTCACCATGGATATCTCGATCCCTGGAAGATATATGGTCCTGATCCCGAAACACGAGCTTGCGGGAATATCGCGTAAGATCGATGACGAGGTCCAGAGAAAAAGGCTCAAGGACATTATCCAGCAGCTCCAGCTCCCTGCGGATATGGGTCTCATTGTAAGAACGGCAGGCATGGATAAAACAAAGGCAGAGCTTTCCAAGGACAGCAATTACCTTTTGCGCCTCTGGAAAAGCATTGAGCAGGAATATCTGAAGGTTCCCTGCCCCTGCCTTATTTATCGCGAAGGCGACATCATTATTCGTTCCATAAGAGATTACTTTACCACCGATATGACAGAGGTACTGATCGATGACGAAGACACCTATAAAAGGGCAACGATATTCATGAAGAGCGTCATGCCCCGCCACCGCGGGCGGATAAAGCTCTACAAGCAGTCTAAACCCCTGTTTACCAAGTATGATCTTGAACAGCAGATACAGGGGATATACGACAAAAAGGTAAAACTGAAATCAGGCGGCACCATTGTCATTGAGTCAACAGAGGCCATGGTGGTCATAGACGTGAATTCAGGACAGTTCAGAAACAGTAAGAATATCGAGGATACTGCCTTTTCCACCAATATGGAGGCAGCCCTTGAGATCGCCAGGCAGCTGGTGCTGAGAGACCTGGGCGGCCTGGTTGTAATAGATTTTATCGACATGCGCACAAAAGAGCATATACGGTCTGTGGAAAAGGCCCTCAAAGAAGGTCTTAAGGATGACCGTGCCCACCTTGTCATGGGCAGGATATCGAAATTCGGCATACTCGAGCTTTCCAGGGAAAAGCTGTCATCGACGTTGCTTGAAAAGAGCTATATCCAGTGCCCGGTATGTGAGGGAGCAGGAATGGTCCGGTCCGTGGAATCTTCCGCATTCATGGCCCTGCGGGATATCCAGCTCTATATAAACAGAAACAAGTCCAGAAGGCTCAAGGTAGGGCTGCCCGGGGATGTGGCGCTGTATCTCCTCAACCAGCAGAGAAAACACCTTGTCCGGTTCGAACAGGAATTTTCAGCCGAGGTGCAGATCTACTCTCTTGACACGCTCAAACACGGCCAGATTCAGATAGACCCTCAGGATCAAAACGCTTAACATCTTTTCTTACATGAGAATTGGCAATGCCTCTCATACTTACCGACAGTGCCTGTCGGCAACCTTATAAAAACAGTATGTTATAATTTAACATTTTATTTACATAGATTTTGGTCGATAAGTGTATAAGTGTTACAAATGAATTAACGTTACATTTAAAGGGGGATTGTATGAAAAAATCGATATGTTTTATTATTATGTTTCTGTTGACGTTTTCCTTATGCCATGCACAAGATTCGTTTCATATCGAGGTGTTGCAGGTATCGAAGATCAATCCCTTTGACTGGGCATATGAAGGATTTGTCGAAGAGCTGGCAAACAATGGTATTGTTCAGGGGCAAAACCTTATCATAAACCGACATATTATAGATGCAGACGCAGATGCCGGGCTATGGAAAAAGGTGGGTATTCTTCTTAAGATCAAGAGCACAGCATCCGATATCATCAAGACCAAACCCGATCTTGTACTTACCATCAGCACCCCTGCTACCAAATACAGCAAGGACAAGTTCATAAGCGCAGGTATCCCGGTGGTCTTTACCGGCGTAGCAGTGCCCCAGGCAGTTGGCTGCGCAACACTTACGCAGGCAGGTCCGGGATTTACCGGGGCCTCTCTGTATATGGATCCGGTCAGTTCATTCAAGCTGACCAGGCTTGCCCTGCCCGATCTGAAAACCATCGGTATTATCCACAGTGACGATGATAATGCCATTGCCTTTGTTGAAGAGGCAAAGGAAAAGGCACTGAGCCTCGGTATCACGGTAATTTCCGATGAGGTGGGAAAATCGGACAGTCCTGTACAGGCGGCTCAGAAAATGATCGACCAGGGTGTTCAGGCCTTCGGTATACCCATCGATGCGTATTATGCCCTCAGGGAATATGAGCCCACATCTCAGCTGTTGGAGATTATCGGGAAGAACAAGATACCTGCTATTTGTTTCTGCCATGTAGGATTTTCAGGCGCTATCTTCTATGTGGGGGCGGAATTCAAGAAAATCGGGTCACTTTCAGGGACTCAGGCTGTAAGGATATTAAAAGAGGGTTCTGCTCCCGGAGATCTGCCTGTACTGTTCCAGGAGGACCTGACTATCCTGGTGGATCTGAATGCATCCAAGAATATAGGCATTGAAATGCCTTTACAGCTGCTGCAGATTGCCAAGACAGTTGATTCCGAGAGAAAATAGTATCTGAACATAACAATATTATAACCTATGCAGGAGCAGCTTATGCCGCTCCTGCAAAACAAAGCTCCTTGAGAATATCTCAGTTATGAGATATGGAGAAATAGGCTCTTTTGCACTATCCGATCAGATGCTTTTTTCAGAGTCTTCTATCCAGGCTCCGTCTCTGAAATAGACGAGCCTGCCGTTTCTTCGGGAATAAAAACGGTTGTCAAGGCCGGATTTCCGGATGATTCGCGTTGGTGCCTGGACCGCTACGGAGTGAGGCGGCATGTCCTGGTACACAACAGCATTCGCCCCTATCCTGCAATTGTCGCCAATCACGACATTTCCTATGATTTTAGCACCTGCCCCGATATAAACATTATCGCCTATAACAGGCGCACCAGCCTTATCACTGTCGTTCAGTGCATTCGATCCTATTGTTACCTGCTGGAAAATAACCGTATTCCTGCCGAACTTTGACCCGCCGGAAATAAAGACCCCATAGCATCCATGAGGAAAGCAGGGTTCTCCTGCAAATCGGGAATCATACCCTATCCAGCTGCCGTATCTGCTGAAATATGCATCATAAATCTCCACGAGCCTCGGGTTTGGGCTGTCGCTTTGAAAGAGGTGTCTTTTCAGCCCCCATATCCCGTTGTGTTTCATCAGGCAGTATAACATCTCAACAGGCAGTGTAAGTTTATTATACAATTTATGTATCATATAGTGCTCCTGGAATAATTCATTTCAGAAGTTCTATCAGGGTTTGACCCTTCTCAAAAGCAGAATATGGGTTCAGGGATACAAGCCGGATGTCTATATTTCATGGATGCATCTGATGCTTCTCTATTTGAAGGATACTTTAATCAATTTGTCTTTGTCTTTAAAATCTGTTTTCCGCTCGACCAGCAAGATAAGACCAGGGGATTCACTCATTTTTTCAATTACCCCATTAACACACCCATTGAGTTCTACGCCGATCGCCACTACTATATTCAATCCCAGATTCTTAATTTCATCAGAATCCTTATTGATTGTAAGAGCCGTACCGGCCGGAAAACCATCGCTGTTTATCAGTGACCTGTATTTTTCAGGTATCAATGGGGGTAACCCGCCGCAAATCCATAGCCCTTGTTCTTTGAAGTTGTTCCAGGTTAATGATTGTGAATCTGCAAGCGCATAAAAGGTATATTTATCTTTAGGTGCTCCTTTTTCAAGCTGTGTTTTTATATCATCGGGAACATCGACTTCTATTGTTTTATCCGGACTACAGGCTGATATCACAATAACCAGGATCAGTATCCCAGCCATCACACCAAAAAAACGAAATAAGTTTTTCATAGTACCTCCTTCGACTATCACGGGCGCATCCGGCAACTCCTAAGGCGAGTTGCAAACTTTGCCGTTTTACTGGCCGCTTATTGTCATGTTCGAGTTGCAGCACAGGCCAGAACCACTTATCCAAGGCATTACCCCTTTCAAGGCAGCAACTTTTCAACAGTATCTGCAAGCATGTCCAGGGCAGTGCCTGCCTTCTCATGTATGAGCAGATGGGCAAGACCATCAAGCGGGGTCTCAGAGAGATTGACAATGGCAAGAAACGCACCTGCTTCCAGGGCATACTGCGGGATGCTTGCTGCAGGCTGTACCACCAGGGTGGAGCCCACCACAATGAAACAGCTGCAGGTCCGGGCAAGCTCGATGGAAGTCCTCACCTCGTGCTCGGGCATTGCCTGACCGAAGGAAATGGTATCCGGCTTCAGGTAACCGCCGCATGTGCACTCAGGAGCCGGATCTCCATTTTCGATGCGGTTCAGGGCGTCTTCCAGGGTCGAGATCCTGCGGCATGACATGCAGCGCACGCGCAGGCTGTTGCCGTGAAGCTCGATAACCCTGTCTTCAGGCATGCCTGCGGCCTGGTGCATGCCGTCCACGTTCTGGGTGATCACCGCCTGCACAAGCCCTTTATTGTAGAGCCTTACAATGGCGGTATGTGCAGGATTGGGCCTGACATCCTTCATCAGCTCGGAAAAGGCGGTCTTCTGTTTCCAGTATTCGATCCTGGCCTGGCGAGAACTCATGAAATCGTCGAACATGATCGGCTGATAGGTGGTCCAGATTCCGCCAGGACTCCTGAAGTCAGGTATTCCGCTCTCCGTGGATATGCCCGCCCCGGTGAAAAATACTGTCCCGGTCCCTGCGGCGACCTTTTGTGCAAGTATATCCACCATTTCGTCAAGAGTTTTCATTTTGAAAGGGCCTGTTATCCGCTGAAACCGATCTCTTCGGCATAGGAAAACTGCCTTTGCCAGGACAGGTACGAGTGCGCCCTGGTAATGATATCTGCGCCGACCCGTGACACAGACTCTTCATCGATGGCAACCGGATGGGTTCCGCCCAGGAATCCAATGTCGTCGGCAATGATATCTGTCTTGCCGGGCAGGCAATCGCACTCGGCGCTTATCCGGATCATTGCGTTGATGAGCACGGTCCTGGAGCTGATGATCTTCCACACCGCTGCAGCGGTCTCGATTAGCTTCTCCTGGAAGGCATTGTTGTCGCTGCCCCACAGGATCCGCAGGGCCATTTCAGGACACTGGGCAATGCACTGGGCGCAGCCGATGCAGGTATCGCTGTCATAGGTTGGGTATTCTTCTTCAATGATCTGTGCTGCACCTGTCGGGCATACCTCTACGCAAACACCGCACCTGGTGCATTTTTTTCGGCTCAGGATTGGTTTAACATCAGAGTGCATGCGCTGTTTCTGCGCCCTTGAGGCAAAGCCCATGGATATATTTTTGATTGCACCACCGAAACCCGAGGCAAGATGCCCCTTGAAGTGAGAGAAGATGACAAAGCCGTCTGTCTTTTCGGTCAGGGAGGCCACCTGGACGGTCTTGAAGTGGTTGTATCCGGCAGGAATGTCTATGATGTCACGGCCGTCCAGGCCGTCTGCTATCACTATGGGGCAGCCAAGGGAATCCTCGGTGAAGCCGTGGGAGGCGGCTGTTTCCAGGGAGTCTTTTCCGGTGTGTCTGCCGCCGGAATATAGAACCGAGGTATCGAAGATGAACGGCTTGCAGCCTTTCGATGTGAGCCACCTGACTATCTCGCGTGCATATTCAGGCTCCAGGAAGCTGTGGTTCCCTTTTTCGCCCCAGTGGAGCTTGATGCCTACTGTCGAGCCCTTTGAAAAAGGCAGTTCGAACTTTGTCAGTAGGCCCTGCAGTGCTGAAATAGTGCCCTGCGGGGTGCCGTCTATGGGATTGAAATGCATGGTCATGGAATCATCTCCCGATTGATATGGTTGTTCCTGACAAGTGTGCCATATTCACGGTTGTTGTCAACCAATGATTTCAAGGTTCTCCACAGAAGCGAAGTATCCCGGCAGAACCCCCCCTATTTCTTTTGTTAACTTTTACCCATATCTTTTTATATTCTGGTCGCGGCCGGCCTTGTAGAGGTAGTATTCGTAATCCCCTTCGTAGATTCGCATCTCACCGTGGTCGATCTCGAAGACGCGGTTCACCAGTGATCGGAGAAAATGGCGGTCGTGACTGACCATCACTACAGTGCCCGTAAAATCCTTCAGAGCCTCAAACAGGATCCCGCGCGTCTGTATGTCGAGGTGGTTGGTCGGCTCGTCGAGGATAAGGACATTGACGGGGCGTGCCATCAGTGTCGCCAGCACCACCCTGCTCTTCTCACCGCCCGAGAGCTTGTCGATATGCTTGTCGATATCGTCACCCTGGAACAGGAAGGCGGCGCAAAGGTTTCTTACTACGCCGATGGTGGCATTGGGCATGGCATCCTGCATCGTTTCCATGACAGTCTTTCTCGGGTCGAGGAGATCCATGGAATGCTGGCTGAAATAGCCAAGGTTGACATTCGCCCCTACAGCAGCGCTGCCTGTTGTGGGTTCGGTATGGGTGCAAAGCACCTTGAGGAAGGTGGATTTGCCTGCTCCGTTGACGCCGACCACAGCGATTTTGTCCTGGCGCCGGATCATACCGTTAATTCCTCCAAATACGGACTTCTCGCCGCCGCCTGCACGAGGCCACGTTTTACCTAGGTTTTCCAGTTTGAAAACGTCATTACCGCTGCGCGGAGGCTGCACAAAGGCGAACCTGACAGCCTTCTGCTCTGGCGGCAGTTCTATGCGATCGATCTTTTCCAGCTTCTTCACCCGTGACTGCACCTGGGATCCATGAGAGGCGCGGGCAGCGAACCTTGCGATAAAGCCCTCTTCCTTGGCAAGCATCTCCTGCTGGCGGCGGTAGCTGGCCACGAGCTGTTCTCGGCGGATTTCCCGCTCGCGCAGGTAAAAGTCATAGTTACCGCTGTAAGTGGTGACGGTTCTGTTCGCCACCTCGATGATACGGCCGGCAACGCGGTTCATGAAGTCGCGGTCGTGGCAGGTCATGAGCAGTGCACCCTTGTAAACGCTGGCAATCCATTCCTCAAGCCATATGATCGATTCCACGTCGAGGTGGTTCGTAGGTTCGTCGAGCAGAAGCACATCGGGATTCAGGGTGAGGATCTTTGCCAGGGCAATGCGCATCTTCCATCCCCCGCTGAATGATTCCACAGGGAGGTGATACTCGTCAGGCCCTATGCCTAGCCCTGTCAGAACGGTCTGCGCACGGCTTTCCAGGTCATAACCCCCGCGGTGCTCGAACTCGGCCTGGGCATCACCATAGCGTTCGAGGAGATCTGCCATCTCATCATCGCCCATCGGCTCGCACATGGCAGCCTCCATCTCCTTGATCTGCTCAGAGAGCTGCATCACTGCGGCAGATGCGGACATCACCTCCTGCAGTGCAGAACAGCCGGACATATCGCCTACGTCCTGGGAGAAATAGCCGACTACTGTCTTTTTCCCCTTCGTGATCTCGCCGGCATCACACTCTTCCTCTCCCATGATCAGACGGAAGATGCTCGTCTTGCCGGCACCGTTGGGTCCGACAAGGCCGTTACGGGTACCTGGCAGGATCTGAAGGCTGGCATCCTTGAAAAGGACATTCGAACCATACTGTTTGCTGATATTCGTAAGATGAATCATGTCGCACGCTCCATGGAAAGTGCCGCACAGGTACCATGGAGAGTGTGTCTCTGCAAGAAAATTCAATGTATTGCCTGCAAGAGGCTGAAGATACGGTTGGAAGGATGAGACATCTGCCTGCTGGTTCTCAGGTCCGCACACGGCACTCATACCGCACGACATGTAATGAGCCGACATCTCTCTCACTGTGTTTGTTAAAGCCGTTATTTTCATAAAAAGTGCACAGTTTGGGACGCTCAGCGCAATCCAGGCGCAGGTAATCACGTCTGATTTTCCGTGTATGCTCTTTGGCCCAATCAAGCATCTGCTTCGTGATGCCGCTTGAAGCCGCCTTTCTGCGAATAGCCAGCCTGTGAATAAAAGCCGATTTCCCATCGGTTATATCCGGCCAATATACCTGGTCCTCGAGCTGGTACCTGAATGTTCCGACCGGTTCGCCATTCAGGTACGCAATGTAATACTCTCCGTTCTCTACATCATGGGCAATATGTTCCGGGCTTAGCTCAACGCTGTTCCATAATGTTTGCCCGATCGAAACCAAATACCAGGCAGCTTCCGACAGGATCGCAGAGACATCCTGTGTATCTTGAAGATAGGCTTTTCTGATGGTCAGATGCATGGCATTATCTATTGTCTATCCCCGAACCGGACGCTGCTGATTATCCTGCATACGGCTTGTTCGTTTTTTCTATCAATATTGAGAAATTGGGACATTTAATTAAAGCTTTATCGACCTGACACCTTTTCTCCTTCCAGAATCAGAACGCCTTCCGGATCACCTCTTCTATAAGCGGCACTGTGCACTTGCGGGGGTTGGCGAGTGTGGGGATCTCTGTCATGGCATCCAGGGCGATCATGGGTATATCTGCCTCGGCAATGTCCAGGTCGCTCAGCCTTGTGAACAGCCCTATCCTCTTCAAGAGATCGGCCACTGCATTCGCTGCAGCGTCTGCGGCTTCGGCCTTTGTCATGGCGCTGATATTGATGCCCATGGCTTCGGCCACAAGCCCCAGCTCATCGAGACAGTAGTCTTGATTGAACCGCATTACATGGGGCAGGAAAAGCCCGCACAGGGTACCGTGGTGTATTTTATACTTGGCGCCGATACAATGGGCGAGCGAGTGTGTGAGTATGGTAGACGGTATTGAAAATGCCCAGCCCGCTGTTGTAGCGGCAATCTGCATCTGCATTCGCGCATGCAAATCATGGCCGTTTTCCACTGCTGCAGGCAGGTATTGAGCAATCATGCGGATGGCATTCAAACCGTGACCCGAACAGATCGGATTTCTCATGATTGAGCACATTCCGTCAATGGCATGGGAGAGTGCATCCATTCCTGTTGCCGCCGTGAGCTTCCGGGGAAGACCGGTGGTCAGATGCGGATCAAGTATGGCAACATTCGGCGTGATCGGGAACTCCGCTATATTGAATTTTCGGCCAATATCTTCGTTTTTGATAACCGCAATATTGCTCACCTCGCTTCCGGTGCCTGCGGTAGTGGGTATGGCAATATGCGGCATCACCGGGTCCACAAGCTTGTAGATGGTAATGTTGTCTATGGCCTTTCCGCCATTGGTAAGTGTCACTGCCGCAGCTTTTGCGGTATCGATGGAGCTTCCTCCTCCGAGGCTGATAAGAATATCGGCATTCATGCTCCTACAGAAATCCACGGCTTTGTCCACAGTGCGGTATCCCGAGTCTTCCACTACATTATCGAACACGCCGACGCACAAACCGCCTGCTGCCTTTTCCACCTTTTCCAGCAGCCCGGCTTCACGTATGCCCTTGTCCGTGATGATCACGGCACGTTTGCAGCCCAGTCGGGTAATCTCGTACTGCAGGGCGATGATGCTGTCCGGACCCGAAACAACCCTGGTCGGGCCTTCAAAAGCAAAGGCATCGGCAGGCTGAGGATAGTCGAACAGGATGGGGAACGTGTACTTCTGTATACCGCTTGAATGAGGACATACATGAATGCGTTTTATCTGGGTGTATTCGGAAAGCCCGTATCCTCCGAGCTCTCTGCCGATTCCGCTCTGCTTGTATCCTCCAAAAGGCATGAGGTCTGCAAAGGCATGAAAGTCATTGATCCACATTGTGCCGGTTTTTACCCGCTGTGCAATCCTCTCTGCCCGGCCGATATCATTGCCGAACACGCCTCCTGCAAGCCCATAGATGGAATCATTGGCCATTGCCACGGCCTCATCGTCATCCTTGAACGGCATGATGCACACCACCGGGCCGAATATCTCTTCCTGTGCGATTCTCATAGAATTATCGACATGCGTGAAAACCGTGGGCATATAGTAGAAACCGCCGGCATACTGATCGCCTTCAGGCCTTTTCCCTCCATAGGCGAGATGGGCACCTTCTTCGAGACCTATCTTCACATACTTCTCGGTAGTGGCTCTCTGAACCTCGCTTACCAGGGGGCCTATCTGGGTTTCCGAATCGAGCTGGTAGCCGATCCTGATCCGGGAGGCCTTTTTGATGAACAGGTCCACATATTTTTCATAGATGCTCTCATGAACGAGTATCCTGGTGCCGGACTCGCAGATCTGTCCTGAATGGAAAAATGTCCCGAACAGGCCGCCGTCTACGGCAAGGTCCATATTGGCGTCTTCCAGGATGATATTCGCAGATTTACCCCCCAGCTCCAATGTCACCTTTTTTATGGTGTCCGCCCCCATCTTCATGATGTTTCTTCCCACCTCGGTGCTGCCGGTAAATGCGATCTTGTCGACCTTCGTGCTTCTGCACAGCACTTCTCCCACCTCGCTTCCGGGTCCGGTTACAATGTTCACAACGCCCTTGGGGATGGCGCTTTCCGCGATCACCTCTGCAATGATGAGCGCGCTGATGAGGGTATCGGAGGCTGGTTTCAGCACAATTGTATTTCCCATAATAATGGCCTGGAGTATCTTCCACATGGCCATGCCGAATGGGAAATTCCAGGGGATGATGCCCACGCACACCCCGACTGGCTCCCTTCGGATGTAATTTCTTCCCGGGCTTGCCAGAGATGCAGGAACGCGTACCTCTTCATGCCATTTAAAATCATGCGCGGCATGCCAGGCAAGGTTCCGTGCGGTCATGGCTGCGCCGACCACTTCGGCCCCGGTCCTGTTTATGATCCCGCCCGAGTCCATGGACTCATATGATGCTATCCTTACGATATATTTCGTAAGGCGATCCGAGAAGTCCATAATGATTCTGGAACGCTCATCCGGTGCGAGGCCGCTCCAGACGCCTGAATCAAAGGTCTTCCGTGCAACATCGATTGCTGCCTCGGCATCGATTACATCCCCATATGCGACTGTTGCAAAGGGTATCCCTGTCCCCGGATCGATTGAATCTTTGGTCCTGCCGCTTATGGAGTCAACAAATTCCCCGCCTATATACATCTTGAAATGTTCCACAGCTTCCTCCTCTTAGATTGAAGTCTTTACAAAAAATTAAAGGAATCGGGGGGCATTTAAGGAATGTCCCCCTACTCCCTCTGAGCTAAGATTAATGTTTTTTATAGCTTTATACAGGTACTGCATGGGTCTTTATAAATAATTATGCTGACGTTACTGTCACAGGGGCGCATCGGCTGATTGTAGCCCTTTGGGCTGTCCATTGTTCCAGACCATCACCCGGAAGTGGTTGTTTTTCGATCTTCTATCTGTACTTGTCGCAGAATGCCTTTGTCACTTCCCAAAGATCAGGGGGCAGAATCTCCTCTACCTTGGACTTGATCTCATCGGGAATGCTCCCGTAAAATGCTTCAGCCACACCGCCGGTAATGCATGCAAGGGTATCGCTGTCCCCTCCCAGAGAGATTGCGTTGCGGATGGCGTCTTCATATGACTCTGAATCCAGAAAGGCTATGATTGCTTCAGGGACAGTTCCCTGGCAGGATACGTCAAAAGAATAGGAAGGACGGATGTCATCAACTCCCCGGCTCAAATTGTAGCCGAACATGTTGCTGATACGATATCTGATGACTTCCTTGTCGTGGCCCGTCCTGGCGAGAAAGACCGCAAATGCAGCTGCCTGGGCCCCTTTGATGCCCTCGGGATGATTGTGGGTGATCTCTGCCGTCATCCTCGCCTGCTGAAGCACCTCGTCCTCGGTCGAGAAGGCAAACCCGACAGGACTTACACGCATGGCAGAGCCGTTGCCCCAGCTGTTGTATGGCCGAAAATCGTCAGAGTGAAGCCAGTGGAAGAATGACCCGCCATAACCTGCTCCGGGATAGCGCCGCCCGATCTTTCTGACAGAATCCACGTACGGAAATCCCGATAGGATCGCATCGGCAATAGCCACTGTAAGAACGGAATCATCGGTGAAGCAACACCGGGCACTGAACAGTGGGAAATCCTTGTTTTTGATCGGACTGTGCTCGTAGACAGACCCGATTATGTCTCCGGCAATTGCGCCAATCACAGTATTTATCTCCTTAGTTGAACGGCTGAGATCTGCCGCCGGGTTGTTGACCTGATCAGCTGGATTGAAATGTTGGTTTTATATTAACTGCTTAACTTAATGATCCGCACCACACTTCCAGCAGGTGCTGAATTGAGGTTCGTGCATTTCGCCGCACTCAGGGCATTTCCATGAACTGCCTCCCATATCAGAAGGGCTTTCTCCGCGGGCATTTGCCCTGCATTGTACTGTGTGAAAACCATCACTTCTCCTCATTCATACATGTATGCGCGTCAACAAGTTTTGTAAACTCGGCAAGTGTCGCCCAATACTCCTCTCCTGCAGTCCACATCACATCATTATGATGAGCGGATGTCACCCATAATCGCATTTTGGGGGATGGTGCTCTGGCGTACATCTCTTCACCATGCCGGAACGGGATCACCTCATCTTGCTGCCCGTGTATCACGAGAATGGGACAGGATACAGATGAGATTTTCCGGAGATTGTTAAACTTGTCAATGGGAAAGATCGGAATTCTGGTAATTGTGCGGAAGGCTGATGTAAACACACTTTCGAGAATAAGTCCTCCAACCGGATGATGCGCTGCAAGTTCGACACTTGGTCCGCCTCCGACAGACCGGCCGAATACAAGAATCTGGCATGGAGAGATCTGCTGGTGATCACGCAAATACTCATAGACGGCCAGAATATTGGCATACAAAGCTGCCTCTGAAGGCTTTCCTGTACTTGTACCATACCCGCTGTAATCATACGCGATGACGGAAAAACCCTGCATCAGAAACGTCTCGAGAATGCCCTCGATATCTCCCAGATCTTCGGCATTTCCATGACTGTGCAAGATCGTGTACCGTGCATGAGGATGAGGAAGATAACGAATGGTGATTACATCCCCATTCTCTGTAGTAAGCTGGGAAAACCTGCTGCTTTGCACATATGTTGCGGGTTGCGGCTGAAAAATGAGGGAATCAGCCAGGAATAGCCCGTAGACCAGGAAGAACCCGTACACAGATGCAATAATGAGCCATGTTGAACGCCATACTCTTCGCCAGCTCAATTCACCGACAATCCATTGCTGTATTATGCGTGTTTTCATGTTCTCATGCCGGTATTCAGGTCCCTGTCGTGGAATTGTGGGGCGATTGTCTTTGCGAGCACCGGACCCGCCTTAGTGGATTATATCCGATATGAAACGTACAATTAAAGCATGTATTCTACAGGGATGAAACACGATCTTTGTAGGGCCCGATGCCCTCATCGGGCCGTTTTCCCAGGGATTGAGTGTTTGGAAAACTGATTTATCTCCGGCTATGTTCCCGGGAGGCGGACCGTTCGGGGAACGGTCCCTACCTTGATTGCTGCTGAATGTCATGGCTGTTTATTCAATCTCAACTAAAGCTGTTATTTTATATGGTTGATGGATTGCTTCATTAGCTGATACCCCGCTGCTTGCAGCGGGCACATCTTAGTCCTCGCCCCTCCGGGGAGAGGATAAAGGTGAGGGGGGACCTCGCAGCTTGCTGCGGGGTAGTTCATTAGGTGCGCACCAATGAAAGGTCAGGCAGTCTGATTTTTTATTGACTGATCGACTATAGGATATCCAGTAGATTCCCCGTCGATTCCTGGGAAATCTTTACACCGTATTATTCGTGTCACCCTCGGCCGTCTTAAATATTTTCATCATGTCTGAAAGCTGTTTTGTATCCATGCTCATATTCTCAGAAGCACCGGCCAACTCTTCCACCGTAGAGGCATTCTGCTGGGTTATGGTTTCTATCTGTACTATTGATCGGTTCAATTCATCAACACCTTTGGCCTGCTCAGCAGATGATGATGCAATCTCATCCATGGTATCCGAAAGTTCATCCATGTATGAGACGCTCTCGTTCAGAGAATTTTCAGAAAGTTTGACCAAGTCGTTTCCCGCATTGATCTTGTTAAGCGTATCCTCGATCAGGACCTTTATCTGTTTTGAAGCATCTGCTGTTTTCTGTGCCAGGGAACGCACCTCTTCAGCAACAACGGCAAAGCCTTTTCCGTGTTCTCCTGCGCGTGCAGCCTCTACCGCAGCGTTGAGTGCAAGAAGATTCGTCTGGAATGCAACCTCATTTACCGTGACAATGATTTCTTCAATCTTTCCTGATGACTGATAAATATCATCCATGGCCTGGGTCAATCTGCCACCGATTTCGAGGTTGTTGTTCAGGGCATTTTTGGTATTTCCAGCTTTATCCAGTCCCTCATTCGCGTTTGATGCATTCAGTTTAATGGATGATGCCATTTCCTCAATTGTCGAGGCGATCTCTTCTATTGCCGATGCCTGCTCCTGGGTTGCCTGTGACAGTCCCTGGGTGCCGGATGCAACTTCATTGGTTGCTGAATATACTTCGTTGGATATGGATTTTACATTGTTCACCAAGGTGCCAAGTCTGGATACCATTTCTCTTAATGCCTCTGCTAGGTCGCCGATCTCATCGTTTCGCACCACATCAATACTCTGCGTGAAATCTCCCTGTGCCATTTTTTTTGCAAGGGCAACTCCCTTGGCCAGAGGAGAAGTTATGCCGCGTGCAAATAAGATAATGATTATCGTGACAAGTGCCAGTGAAACTGTTGCGATAATCACGATCAGGTTGCGAATATCTCTTCCGGCTGCGAGAAACTCGTCCTTTGGCTGGGTTGCACCAACACTCCATCCTGTTATTCGAACAGGGGAAAAGCCAGCTATTTTTTGAGAACCTTCAAAGGTATATTCCTGCACACCTGTCTGTCCGGCCATCATCTCCGATGCAATCTTTTCCATTCCTTTCTGTGCGGAAATATCGAGTTTCAGAATATGTTCCGGGTTCGGATGGGCAACAATGATGCCCTGGCTGTCTATCATGAATGCATATCCTGTACGGCCGATTTTTGTGTTTGCCAGTTTATTCATGATGTAGTCAATCTGCACGATGACTACTACACAGCCCATAAATTTCTTGGAATCTTTGAAGATTGGCGCGCAGACAGGAACAACGAGTTTTCCGGTTATCTCTGATCTGATCGCAGCACCGATATTGGCTTTTCCCTGTTTCGCTTGTGCAAAATAATCCTGGTTTTCAAGGGAATTTCCTTTCATCTTTCCACCGCTTCCGTCAGCGTAGACTACTCCCCGGGCATCGGTAATCATGATGCCCTCGTATTCCTCCCCGATCTCATGCATCGCCTGCGAGAGCATCATCACCAGCTGTTCCGCTGCAGAACCGGTATTCTCCAGTCCGAATCTCTCCACTGTGCTTGCCATACTGATGACGGTGTTCTCCAGTGAAATCTGTTTTGCGAGTTTTAATTCCTGAGACATCGTTTTGTCTGTAAGATCGGCAAGTCCTCTGGCAATCTCATTGGAACTCTGTTTCGCAAACAATTCAAGATTATTCGAGGCCTTCATCACTGAGAAGAAGGCGACCACCAGCAGTGGTACCAATACAGAGGCTATTCCTCCAACAATGAGCTTATTTTGAAGATTTAAACGTATAATCGACATAGCAGCACTCCTGGCCGCAAGTATTTATTAGTGAAATCCTCGGCTAATATATTTATCTTATCAAATACTTGCATCACATAGGATAGCATCGGAAAAATTAAATCATAACTTAAAAAAAGCGAACTATCATCAAAACACTCATGATAACCATGGGCAAGACCAGGAAGAAGTTATCGATCCCGCCTTTATCCCTGGCAAACATACCATTCTGCATAAAATAGGCTGTGTCAATCACAGTCAGGAAGAGCATCATGCCTCCGCATACAAGGGTCAGGGTCTGACCGGACGGATTACCTGCAATCAACAGAACTGCTGAAATAACCATGAGGATGGACATTACCGAATCAGGGTATACAAAGCATCTTTCATGCTCTATATATCCACGTGGAAGCCAGGACTCATTATGTTCTGTTCTGAACCATTTGAACCAGAAATGTATGATCCCTGCTGCCATCGCAAACTGCGCAACTGCAACAATCTTCACGTCTATGAAATCAAGCATGATATCTTCCTTTCTGATATTTGATGATATCCGGTTTATATTTCATTCAGATGATACCCCGCTGCTTGCAGAGGGCACATTGTGTCCTCTCCCCTCGGGGAGAGGATAAAGGTGAGGGGGGAAGTAATAAAATAGATTCCTGGATACCTCGTAGCTTGTCGAAGATCCCGGCTGTTTTTCCGGGGCTGCGAGGTAGTTCATTTCTTAAAACGATCAGGAATAACATCTCTGCAGAAAACGTCTTCTATGGTTTCTGCCCGGCGCACGGTTTCAGCTTCGCTTCCGTTCACCAGAATGGTTGCAGGTCTGGGCAGTGCATTGAAATTGCAGGCTGATACCTCCTGATATGCCCCCATGTCCAGAAGGGCTACAAGGTCTCCGGGTTTGACATCCGGCACATGAGCCAGGGGAAGATAGCGGTCACCGTAGCAGGAGTGACCAACGATATCGGCCACATGCACGGGCTTGTCATCGGTCCTGTTTGCAAAAATAAAGTGATTGAACTGATATTCGAACATGCCCCCGGCCATAAAGAAATAGGTCGTGTCCGTAAGGACCCAGTTCATGGGAATGGGTTTTGTCTGGCGTTTGAATTTTTTAACCCGTGTCAGATGAATCCCGGTATTGCCGTAAAGACAGCGGCCGGGCTCCACCTGCAGTTTGACATCCCGGGTGTTGATGCCAAGGCGTTTCAGTTCGGCATAGAGAGTCCCTGCGGCAGCCTCTGCGTATTCCCTGATGGCCGGTGCCATCTTGCGGTTCGGGTATTTGGAAAAAAAAGACAGGACCATACCCATGATCTTGTAGCGTGTGTGCGGTCTGAATAATCCCAGGAGTCTGACCAGAGGCCATGTGAGCCAGGTTTCGACAACATCCTGGCGCAAGCCCAGCTTATTGTGCGGGTCGCGATGGCTGGCGAATCCGCCTCCAAGATCAATTTCTTTCGGCTGCCAGCCGTTCCATGCACGGCTGAGTTCCGCTATGAGAGCTGCATATTCCTTCATCAGCTCCTCCCAGTACCACAGGCTCGCATGGTGGCGGCCGCCGTGAAAATGAAGACCGACAAGCTCCACATTCGGCATCTTCAGGACCTTGTTTCCAAGTTCCGGCAGATACTGTGCAGGGATTCCCGACTTGTACACCTGGATCCCGATATCGATGGATACCTTTTCCTGTGCAAAATCTGTTGGTTTCCACAGTCTGGGAAAATTCGGTTTCACCCGGAACCTGATCTTTGCTTTACTGCCCATGCGGCCGGCGATCCGGTTGATCAGTTCGGGTTCATCCAGATCTTCAACCGTGATCCTGACCCCGCTCTGTATGCACTTCTCGATCATATCCTCCTGCTTGCCGCCGCCGTTAACCGAAATGATCTCAGGGTCGACACCGCCTTCCAGGGCTGCATGCAGCTCGCCATACGAGTAGACATCAGCTCCGGCGCCTTCCTCGCTGAGAAGTTTCCTGATGGCCAGGATCCAGTTTGCCTTGAGGGCAGGCAGTACCTCTGTTGGTCCTTCAGGCCAGTACGCGGAAAAAGCCGACTTGAACTCTCTGAAATTTCTTCTGAGCAGACCTTCAGAGAAAACAAACAGCGGTGTTCCGAAGCGTTGCGCAAGATCGACTGTATCACAATCTTCGATGAACAGGCGGCCGTTTCTCGTGCTCAGGCAGTCATCTATTTTTGAATTATTCATAACCGGTTCCTCCTCGTGCATTGTTTTAACGTAACAGGAGCGATAAGCAGATCAAGAGATCAATCGCTCTCCCATTCAAGTAGTCATCCCGGTACCTGTCTGAAAGATCGCATCATTATTTCAACGTCAGTTCTGAAAGATTTATTGACCAATGTCCATATTTCAAGGACGTTATATACAATAATAACAGTTGATTATACTCCCCATTATGGAGAAGAAAAAATAAGTATCTTGTAGAAAGATAAATAAATAACCTCCATATAACAAGGTCCCCTATTTTTTAATCGGCTGGATTTGCCGGTTCGCTTTAGCGAAAGACTTCTTTTCGATGACCGACTTTGACGATCCAGATAGTCAGTTCATTATCTTGGATGGAATAAACGATGCGGTACAATCCTTGACGCACACGATATCTTTCTTTACCTGTTAATTTTTCACTACCTGCAGGTCGAGGATCTTCGGCGAGATTATTAATGCGATCAAGTATTCTGTTAAGATCCTTTTTTGGTATTGCCTTGAAATCTTTTTCTACAGATCTTTTGAAAAAGATATTATATGCGGCCATCTTTTTTCAATCTCTTGATCATTTCATCATAACTGATCAGAGGTTCGGATACTCTTTCCTCAAAGGCTGCAAGATCTTCAACATCTTCTGCAAGAGATTCTCTAACAGCTGTGTTAACCAGGTCTGAAACTGATCGAGATGTTTCAACTGCTTTCAATTTAAGAGCCTTATGAAGCTCTGGATCAAGATATATGGTAGATCTTTTTGCTTGCATTGCCATAGCGTCACCTCTTTTTGATGCTATAACATTATAACGTCATAATGTCAATTGAACTATAGATCAGTTGGAAGCGAACGATTGAATTAACCAGCCGCCGTTAGCGAGTGAAGCGAGCTATATGCGGTCGGGTTGAATGACAGGTTATAAGAAATCAAAAGTTTTCCCTAATTCTTTCCATAGGGGTATTTAGGGGACATCCGTGAAATTGTGACTTTTGATACGGACGTCCCGTAGTTTTCCTTGTAAGTGTCATACAAAGTAGAATTGAGCTAAAATTGTATTGTCTCATAAGCATAACGGCCAGACATCAGCGGCGCAGGCGAAAGCCCATGTCCGCCTTGATTCTTTTGTTGGGAAGTCTTTGAGGAAATCAAAAATAAACGGCATTGCTTTTAGTGGTTGCTAGAATGATGTTTCCCACTTCTGTACCTATATCTACGGAAATTCTCCGTATCTCACTTTTCAATGATCCTTCAGCCTCTGCAGCAATCTCGTCCGGAGTATTATGTCGCAGTGTCATAAGCTTACCTGTACCGTAGTGATTCATACGATGCGCCATTACATACTCTTGCTCAAAATGATAATCCAACGGTATTGCAATGAACGGTATGCCCAGGGCGGATAATTCTACCACCTTCCCATATCCTGACTGGATGAGAACAAGATCTGATGCTGCAAAGTATTCATGCAACTTTTCAAGGTAACGATGATATTGAACCCACCTTTTAATACCCATTTCAGGCCCTACCATGATAAAATGGGCATCTGAAAAGTCTTGCTTCAGTAATTCAAAGGTCTTTTCTATCTGAGACATTCGATGCGTGTAGTCTCCTTCTGGCCCTATAACTGCAAGGAATATCAACTTATCTTCGGGTAACCCAAGTTGATTTCTTATGATCTTCCTATCGGCGGAGGTATCAGGATTGAAGTTGACAATCGGCTTGACAAACCGGCAATGCCTTTGCGCCCATCTTTGTCTGCTGGGTAATAGAAGACCGAATCTTTCATCAGGTATTTCTCTAACATCACCAATGTATACATACTCATCTGGACCTATATAACTCCTTGTATACATGAGGTTGTTCAACCAAGCTGTGAGAATATCCCCGACACGATACCGCATCGCTTTCACTCCAATAAAATCTGTGAGGAATACAAAAGGTGCAGGTTTTGGTGACAGATGTAAACAAAAACCACTCAACAGCCAGAATGCTTCGTCTCCTACAATAACATCATACTTCTTGCTCTTCCAAGCCTGGGTACTAATTCTAAAATCATGGAGATGAAGCTTAGTATCCATACGGATATAATTTATCAAGTTGAATTCATAGGTGCAGTCTTTAAATACCTGGTCATAGACTTTTCCACTACCTGCCAATTGGTTCGAACATTCCAATACATGGTATCCCTTATCTGTTAAGAAACCTCCCGCAGGGGATGGCGCCAGCCAATCTACTTCGACATCAGCCATTCTTTGAAGTTGACTGACTATGGCTATGTCACGCATGACATGCCCTTTGCCGACTGAACTAACAGCCCATAAAATCCGCATCACTCTTTCCCTTCAATTGCTTCGTGAATGTTCTTTGCAGCTTGGTCCTTTGTTTTTCCCGTTGCTATACAACCAGGAAAATTATGGGAATGTGCGGAATAGTAGCTATTGGCTTTTTCGATCACAATCAAGAATCATTTTTATATAATTTCCTTAAATCAAGATACGTTATCCCGATTCTTTCAATTCCAATACTCCACCATTCCAATACTCCAACACCAAAAAACCCAAACTCCGTCAGCATGGGTGATGTGATGGATTTTACCGGCCCTCCCCCATTCAGACAAAAATACATATCCTCATGATTATTTCATTCAAGATGGAAGATCTCAGCAGCGACAAAAAGCATAATATAGATTTTTGCACGAAACGTCAAAAGGTTAAGTGATGATCAAGGGAAATATTAAGATATATTGTTAGGAAGATGCATGATCCTGGCGACAGATGCCAGGGCACATACTTAATGCCACGAGATTTTCTTTGAAAGAAACATCCCTTTGCTATAAAATGGCAATACTCATTATTTGAAAGAAAACTATGAAGTTTTCGTCTTCTTTGCCTTGTCCAGAGGAGGTTTTCGATGAATTGTGAAGTCGCTGTGAATGAACTACCTTGCAGCCCCGGAAAAACAGCCGGGATCTTCGACAAGCTGCGAGGTATCCAGGTATCTATTTTATTATTCCCCCCTCACCTTTATCCTCTCCCAGATGGGAGAGGACTGAGATGTGCCCGCTGCAGGCAGCTTACGTATCATCGCAATGAAGTGAATAAAACAAAGCCCGTATTCAGGGGCAAATAATACATAGAGCACTATACATAGGAGGGTTCATGAAAGGCAGTGATGTTAAGAAGATTGCGGTTATCGGTGCAGGTGCAATGGGCAATGGAATCGCACAGGTCGGTATTGTTGCAGGCTATACTGTTGCCATGCGCGATATTGAGCAGCGTTTCGTAGACAAGGGCGTGGATACCATCAAGGGCAGCCTTGCCAAGTTTGTGAACAAGGGAAAAATTACGCAGGAACAGAGCGAGATGGCACTGTCCAGGCTGATCCCCATTGTCGATCTGGAAGCTGCCGTGAAGGATGCAGACCTCATCATAGAAGCCGCACCAGAGGATCTCGATCTTAAAAAGAAGATCTTTGCAGAGCTTGACCTGCTTGCTCCTGCAGATGCCATCCTGGCCAGCAACACCTCTACCATGAGCATTACAAAGATTGCCTCTGCCGCCAAAAGACAGGAACGGGTTATCGGCATGCATTTTTTCAACCCGTCAGTGCTGATGAAGCTGGTGGAGGTCATCTATGGAAACAACTCGTCGGATGAAGCTGTCCAGGCCACCTTTGAGGTTGCGCAGAAGATGGGCAAGATACCTGTCATAGT
Source organism: Deltaproteobacteria bacterium (assembly GCA_016934135.1). Lineage (GTDB taxonomy): Bacteria > Desulfobacterota > Desulfomonilia > UBA1062 > UBA1062 > DSAD01. Next base: position 25,289 of record JAFGTK010000092.1, read on the forward strand.
AAAGAAGGATTCACCCGGGTTTATCTATAACAGGGTAAATGCGCCCACAGGCCTGCTTCTGCAGAGGATACTCGATAAGGGAAGCCCGTCTTTTGAACAGTTCGATGCCGTATTCAAGCCTTTCATGCCCATGGCGCCCTTTGAGCTGCTGGATTATGTCGGGCTCGATATTGTGCTGCACACACAGAAGTACTTCTCCGAAACCCTTTCAAAAGACTATACCCCGGTCAAGGCGCTTGTGGATCTGGTAAACTCCGGGGTCCTGGGTATGAAGACCGGCAAGGGTCTTTATGACTGGTCAGCAGGCAGGCCTCAGATCGA